>DAHUYT010000003.1:48919-74567 GCA_027315065.1 Nitrososphaerota archaeon
ACTAGGTGTTGACGTATTGTTGCTAGTTGTATTGGAAGTTGCGGCTACTGCTCCAACAATTACTTGGCCTGTCATCCATGGATGAACTTGGCAAAAGTAGTTGTACGTGCCAGGGTTATTGAAGGTAAATGAAAAGTCCTTTCCAGATGCAATCAAACTACTATCAAAGATAGTACCAGTCTGATTGTCTGATGGATTACCACTTGTCACAGTGTGACTGACTTTATCATTGTTTTTCCATTCCACAGTCGTTCCTGGTGCTACGTTGATAACATCTGGATTGAAGCAGTTATTTGCTTGCGAACAGTTTGGACTTGAGCCTGCGCCGGCTGAAATGTTTACCGTTGCTCCTGATTCTTGTGCAAAAGCTGATGGAGCTATCGCAAGAATCGCAACTAGGGTCAAAACACCAAATAACACACCCATTGGTTTTGACATCATGACTCCATACGGAAATAATCAATTAATAAATTCTATGAAATTCGTGAATTTGGTCCTATTAACGCACTTATCTGGCAGATGAGTCTCAATTGAGTTATCATGTTAAGATCATAAATGGAATGGATGTATTTGCTACTGACCATCCTGCATCTCATGCCTCTAAAGCCGTATCAATAAATACCGGCACCCGTTAATTCCTTTATGACAAGCACAAAATGCGTAGTATGCGGAATCGGATTCTTTTCTGCTACTGGTTCAGACAAATGTTCCAAATGTGTAGGAAAAGAAGTACAAGGCATGACAGAAAGTCATGACTCTTGTGGTTGTGGGCATCACCACTAGAACCCATTTTTTATCACCATTGTTTTTCTATCCGAATTCTTTGTGAAATTATTCTTGTTGTTGACAATGGTCTAACATGTCATATCGTTGTACTAAAAACTGGGGTAATACACAATTTCTTAATATTACCATTTCAAATAATGTGACTTGTGAAAGCTCTGGTTTATGAAGAGTATGCGCCAGACGATGATTATGCAAAGATTTTAAAAATCAAGGATGTACCTTATCCTAATCCAAGATCAAATGAAATTATTTTCAAAGTAAAGGTCGCTGGATTAAATCATGATGATATTTGGGGAATGCGAGGAAAACCAATCCATATTCCAATGCCGCATATTTCAGGAACTGACGCTGCGGGGGAAGTTGTTGCGGTGGGAAGCGATGTAACCACAATTAAGGTCGGTGACAGAGTTGTATCACATGGTAACATGTCATGCCGAGTTTGTATGGCATGCACTGAAGGCCGAGAATATGATTGCCAGCAACGAAAAATCTGGGGATTTCAAACAGGACCTTTATGGGGAGGATACTGTGAGTATGCTCACCTGCCAGAAGTAAACGTAATAAAAATTCCGGAAAGCGTAAGCTATGAGGAGGCTGCGGGATCTTCAATGGTCATGATGACTTCATGGCATATGCTAGTGAGCAGGGCAAAGATCAAACCGGGGCAGACAGTTCTAATAATGGGGGGAACTTCTGGAGTGGGAACATTTGGAATTCAGATTGCAAAGTTATATGGTTGTAATGTCATTGCTACTGCAAGCCCAAACAAGCTTGAAGAATGCATAAAACTTGGAGCAGATTTTGCAATAGATCATAGAAAGAACGATTGGCATAAAGATGTCTTTGCAATCACAAAAGACATTGCAAAAAAGAAGGGAACCAATCCGGGAATAGATGTTATATTCGAGCACATTGGAGGATCTCATTGGAACAAGGAACTAACATTACTAAAATACGGAGCAACTATAGTTACAACAGGTGCCACAACTGGCTATGACGTACAGACTGATCTCAGGCACATATTTTTCAAAGGGATAAATGTCCTAGGCTCCACTCAGGGAACACGTGCAGAGCTTGCAGATGGATTATACTGGATGTCACAAGGTAAGATAAAATCAATAATTGATTCCATCTATACTTTTGAAAATGCCGTAGAAGCATATGCCAAGATGCTAAAAGGCAACTTTGTTGGCAAGATTTTAATGAAACCAAATTAAGTTCGCTACTTTTCCCTCTAGGCAAAGAAAACAATTGACAAATTTGAAACAATCTATTGAAGAAATAGTCCATGATGCTGGGATGATGTCATGAGGTATAAGACCAAAAAAGAATTTGATCAATTTCACAATCTCGTTAATTGATACTCATAGAAAGTATGAAAGCATGTCACGATGATCTTACTGTTGTAGAATGTTCCTGATCTTATTGAGTGTCTGGGGATGTATGACTGAACTTTCAAAAGACTGTGTAGATATGAGTAATGCCGCCTCTACATATGTGGGGATAGTGGCAGGTACGATAATAGGCGGTATAGTAAGTTGGTGGGTATACAACAGACAGAAGAGGATCTCTGACTCGCAGGAATATATTTTACACAGGATTGAAGAGTTGGAGGAGAACCATGATGCAATACTAAAAAAACTAGCCAATTTTGATGATAAACATGAATCAACTCTTAATGCAATGAAGGAATTACACCAAAAAATTGATTCGTTAATACGTCAAGATGACGAGTCTTGAAAACTTGAATTGGTAAAAGTGTAATTTTTAAAACATAACCGCAGATCTCAAAACACCGTCTTGGGTTTTATCGCTTTGCTTCATTTTCATGGTGGTAATCATAAGGAATGGAAATACCTGACTTTTTTTTAAATGACCGAAATGTGTTTAAATACTGAATATAGATCAACTGAATGTTCAAATTGTATGGTGGCGCTCTGGCACTGGACTTTCATGTACTTGGCATTAGGTTTTCAAGATTTGTTATTTGAACCAAAATCTACGATTTGCTATTTCCAATTGATATCTACGAAGTGAAATAACATGTGATTTTGTTAAATGTTAAAACAAAACATCTCGGTAAAATCTTGCCAAATACATCTGATCCATAAATTAAAAGTTTTTTTACAATTGCTTATATAACGGTAAATTAATTCGCAATTATTGAATATTAGACTTGATGGGTTTTTACTGCTAGCTATACTTGGGTCTGCAGTGGCGGTTCCTGTGTTTGCGCAGGTTGCAAATTCGACCAATGTTACTAATACTACCATGTCAAGTCAGGGGACGTCTAGTTATCAGGGTCCAGCTTACAATATTTATAATTCCAGTTCGGCTGTGGGAACGCCATCATCTGTGACCGCAGCTGTAGTTGTAACAACAGACAAACCATCCTATAATGACGGAGACAAGGTGGTGATATCAGGTACCACGAGAGACTATATGGGAGATACACCGCTCACACTTATTCTAAGGAATCCAATTGGAAACGTAATCAAAGTAGATCAGATCACAGTGGGGACCGATAAGACATTTTCTACCACCGTGGTTGCTACTGGTCTTCTATGGCAATCTGCTGGAACGTATACCGTATCTGTTCAATATGGTGGTCCAGATAGGTCAGCAAGAACAACATTCCAGTTCACAGGTTCTGTCGTTTCATCTGGTCCAAGTACCATTCCAGTTGATGGCACAAACATGTCTGTAACGTATAGCATAACCAATGGAAAAGTTACTGATATCAAGGCAGATCCTGCATCCAAGTCTTTGACCGTATCGATTCAAACTACAGGTGATGGACTGTTGACAATTACAATGCCTAGGGCATTAATTGATGCAACCTTAAATGGCACAGACACGAAATTTGTAGTACTAAACGATGGTCAAGAAAATACTCAGGTCAATGAGACCATGACGACTAGTACTGACAGAACACTTGCAATTCCGTTCAAGAATGGAACACAGCAAATAGAAATAATCGGTACATTTGTAATTCCAGAATTTGGTCCAATCGCAGCCATGGTACTTGCAATTGCAATCATATCGATAATTGCAATCTCAAAAAAGACTGGGCTTAGATTATTACCAAGATATTAGGCTCACGACAAATCCATATCGACATATGCAGCAACACTATATAGTATACTGGTAAGAACGAGGTTGTGGAAAATTTACTGACAAATGAAGAAATATCTTGGCTTTGTAAATTCTTGGAAGGAAAAGGCAGTAATGATGAAACTATAATGAAAATAGTTACTATTACGACTAAGCTTCAAAAGATGAAACGGAGATGATGTTTCTGGCCTTGGATGTTGAGACTCTGGTTTAGGATATAAATCAGGCCTGATAAAACTATGGAGAATGGGAAGCTCCACAAATATTTTGTACCGGGAAACGCAAACCTTCTCACACTCCATGGTGTGGCTGGTTGTTCTTTGTATCACATTTAGTAGTGTTTATTTTGCATTACCTCCGATCTTCGAGATGATGAGTGATAGTTCTCCTCCGGCTTTGATAGTGGTATCATCATCTGCTTTTTTGGCAGTTGGATTTGCCTTGCCTGTGTTATTGCTTATAATTCAACTCAGAATTCAAGTGCGTGACGATGGCTTGTACATAAGAGTCGTGCCATTCCAATCTTCATTCAAAAAAATCTCGCTTACGGATCTAAAAAATTGTGAAGTCTATGAACAAAAGGATAAAGAAGAAAATAGATTAGGTTTAAGGTACGCATTTTCAAAAAAAGCATATTCTCTTGGTGGAAAGCGTGGAATAAAACTGGAATTCAAAAACGGTCAAACAATAATGTTAGAGTCAAAACGCCAAGAAAAGATTCTTCAAGCTATAAAGAGTATAAGTAACAAAAACGTCTAGTGTGAGGTACTGTATTGTATTTGGTTGCTTTGCCGACTGACTCCAAAGTTCATCATGAGTGTCGTAAATTTTTCAATATTGTTTATCACGAATCATCAGAGCCATGCAAGATATCAAAAATTATAAAATTAACAACTAGATCCAGAGTTGTTCGACAAAACATGTTTAGTCTAAGATGATATATCAATCCAAATCTTAAACTTTATTACAATTGGTTTAATTCATAATGTGTGAATGAAGCATACGTCCTGCTAAATGTGGATTATAAAAAACAAAACAACATAATAGAGATGGCAAAAAAATTTCCTACGGTAAAATACGTAAAAACCACTTATGGAATATATGATATTTTAATCATACTTGAATCAAACAACATGCAAGAAATTAAACAAACAATAGATGTAGACCTGCATAGTATAGATGGTATAAGCGCCATCACTTCACTTATCTCTGTTAACTGAATTGGTTCAAGAATACGAAATAATTGTAGTTGGGGGTGGGCCTGCTGGGCTGAGCGCTGGGGTTTTTATTGCAAGGCAAAAAACATCATGTCTGATAATATCCAAAGATCTAGGTGGGCAGATGAATTTAATTCCAAAACTTGAGAACTATCCTGGTACATTAATGTCAAGTGGTCCACTGCTTGCAAAAACTCTAGAAAACCAATATCTTTCGTTCAATGGTGAGATAGTTTATGACACTGTGGAAATGATCGAAGAAACAGAATCTGGAATGAAAGTCAAGACAAATAGGTCTGAATATGTAGCAAAATCTCTAGTTCTTGCTCCTGGCAAAGTGCCAAATAATTTGGGTGTAGAAAACGAATCTGTATTTTCAAACAAGGGAATCCACTATTGTACAAAATGTGATGCCCCATTTTACCAAGGTAGAGTAACAGCTACCGTGGGCGTGGGCGGGTATCTGTTAGAATCTGGGATCTTGCTTTCAAGGATGGCGTCAAAAGTATACCTGATTTACAAGGGAGGCGCATTAGGTGGAGACAAAGAAATGATTGCATCAATTGAAAAGAAAGAAAATGTACAGCTAATTCCACAGTCATCAGTCAAGGCTATTTCTGGCAAGAATGCACTTCAATCAATCCTAGTCGTAGATAACTTGGGTAAAGAAACCACTCTGAATGTGGATGGATTATTCATTGAGATGGGTTCAAAGATAAACTTGGATTTTGTAAAGCATCTGGTAAAAATTAATACAAAAGGGGAGATCGAGGTGTATGAAGGAAACGCCACTTTGCATCCAGCAATATTTGCCGCTGGAGATGCGACCAATATGCCATACAAACAGATTGTGATTGCATGTGCAGGTGGTGCAACTGCTGGACTTTCTGCATTCAATTACATAGAGCGCCTAAAGGGAAGGCCTGGAATCCGTGCAGACTGGAAGAAGACTATCGGGGATACCGTATTTCATTACTAGATTTTTGTTTTATGTATTATTGGCATTATATGGAACGATCACAAATTGGTAAAGTTATCTTTCTTATCATCTAAAAATCGCTAATCTTCTTTCATATATGCTTAAAAAATATCATTGCCTTGTTAGTGCATGTCAAGCATGCCCTTTGGTACTTGTATTATATCTTGATTCATCACGGCGTTTTTACGTATTTCTCTTAAACGCCTTGCTATTGTGATATAAGCGATCATCTAAATGTCATGCTGATAGCGTTTTATCCACATTAATAGACCGGCTTTAACTTGTATATCAATTACATAAAATGCTAGAGTTCTTATGTAACTGCCCTTTACTGAAAACCATGTCAGCAGAAAGGGAAATGCATCCAGCAGTGTGCTCGGATTGCAAGAAAGAAACACAGGTTCCTTTCAAACCAATGGAAGGAAAACCAGTGTATTGTCGTGAATGTTTACCCAAACATCGTACACAAAGAAGATTTTAGGCTGAAATACGCTTAAATCAATTTTTTACTTTTAATTGATTACCGAAGGTATTATCTATCCAATATGTCTGTATATATCTAGTCAAATTGTCAAATAATCGATCTTTAGACTATGATTCCATATGTGACAAGGTGCTGAGTCTTGATTCAAAAATAAGATTTGTCGGTGTAATAAACGAGCGAGGAAAGATTATTTCAGGAGGCCTGAGAGAAGGACTAAAGTCTCTTGAGAATCAAAAAGATGACGAAATGCTCTTTACAGAGGTTGCGCTGAGAACGCGGATGAGAAAAGAGTTTGATAATCAATTAGGGAAAGTCAAATTCGCAATGTCATTTAGAGACAAAGTAATAATCATGAGTTTTCCAATCGGTGAACATGATATATTATACGTATCAGCAAATACTGATTTAGATCATGGAAAAATTTCAATGAAGATACTAGAAATACTTTGTTAGGAATTCACTGGTAATGTTTTACGATCGGAAGGCAACTGTCTATTATCCTGAGAACTTCTGAACGAACTACGTTTTTATCAATTGATGCCCATACTGTATTCTTGCCTAGCGTAAATGCGATTGTCTGGACTTTTTCACGTTCTTCCCAGAGGAATTTCACATTTCCAAGCTGCTTGTTAAACTGTGTTGCCATACCCCTTTGGGTTGCAAGATGAGAAAACTTGTTCTTTGTATTTTTTGTGTTAAGTAGAGGTTTCAGATCTCCCCTTCTTACATGAGCGATCAACCAGCCATTGCTATTTATGATTCCTACGAATCTAACATAGTGGCTAATCTCGCTTATTC
The DNA here is from genome assembly GCA_027315065.1 of Nitrososphaerota archaeon. Classification (GTDB taxonomy): domain Archaea; phylum Thermoproteota; class Nitrososphaeria; order Nitrososphaerales; family Nitrosopumilaceae; genus Nitrosotalea. The sequence continues at coordinate 56,298 of DAHUYT010000003.1, forward strand.
TCTCTGCAATCTCTTGTGCCTCAACCTTGTTCAATATGACAACTCTGAGTGTTTGATATTTAACTATTCAGAAAAAAGATCAGATTGAAACAAGGCATTTTATTTAAAAAACAAGCCAAGCAGGCCAGACAACCTACTGTCTATCTAAAAATGAAATTAAAAATTAAGAAAATTTTGGAAATCTAGTTCCTTGAACTAGGTATCTTGATTATTCAGCTGCGGGCTGAGAACCTTCTACTATATCTGCAGTAGCAAATCTCTGGCCTACCTCGGTAATCTTTACCTTAGTATTCTGACCAACCTTGCCGTTCTTGACAAATATCACAAATCCTTCTACTCTTGCGATACCGTCGCCTTTTCTGCTAATTTCCGTTACGGAAACATCATACTCTTTTCCGGTCTCTACTGGTTTTGGTTTATTGTCGTCAAATCGTCTACCGCCTCCGAATCCTCGGCCGCCGTATCCGCGGTTAGACCTTCCTCCAAAACCGCCTTGGTTATAACTCATCGTTGCACCTCCTATCTTAATCCCCATCATACTTTCTCCTAATAAAAATGGATGTAAACTGTTCCTCAATCCGTGTCTTTTGGTATGTGCTATAGCCAGATGCTTCCTTAAACATTTCTGAGCCAATGGAGAAAAAAGTTAGATTTCAGTGATTAACAATAAAAGTGTAAAGTATCCAGAATTGAAAGGGCAACTCATAGTATTCATTTCAGTAGCCGTTGTAGCGTTCATAATTGCTTTTTCAAGCATTCAGGTATCTCACTCGACACTCTATTATCACATGCTTGTTAATGTAGGACCTCAAACAGATCCAATAACACAGGGCGATTATCCTGTAATAATTGGAAATGTCACGGATCAAGCCTACAAGCCAGTCGCCGATGCTACTGTACTCATCTTATTTGGATCTGAAGCGGTAACAACAACTACCGATAATCATGGTGATTTTAGATATACATCTGCTATACCCTCAACACCTGGAACGTATGCAATAGATGTTACTGTTTCAAAAACCGGATATGTAAAAGCACTTGCAAGCTCGACCTATACTGTAAATCCATATCCAGATGTCAAGACAACGCCAGCAAATGTTACCGCAGCACTTTCAAATACGATAACTGGCTTGCCAATATCTGCAGGAAATTACACTGTATATCTTGGTAAAGTCACTCAATGGAACCTTGAGACTACTTGCTTTGTAGACTTTTCTACCAAGTACATGCGATTCTTAAAAACATGTGATCTGTACAATTTGGCACATGCTGACTTTCAAACAGATCAACAAGTCATACCCATGGTTACGGTCATACAGTATAACGATACCTATAGGCTGTTTCCAGAGGACGTTTACATGTCGGCATACTATTTAGGAAATGATACTCTGAATAATTTCATAATGGGAACATGGCAGAATTATACTGCACCAAATTAGTTTCTAGTATGATATCTGAGTAATCTTTTATGAAACTCTATGAGACGAAGTCTTTCTCTCTTGCCTTTAATGCATCTTTTTTCCACTCTAGCGCAAAAAGATTGTCAGGCTCATACTCGAGCACCTTGTCAAAATATGCGATAGCCTCATCATACTTGCCTAAATGAAATAATGCTAGGCCCTTGTTTACTGATACGTTAAGCTCGTCTGGTTGCTGCTCTAGGACTTTATCAAAACACCTTATTGCTTCACGGTGTCTGCCCAAGCTATCAAGAGAATAGCCCTTCAGGGACAGTACTCCAAGATCATCTGGATCTATTCCCAATGCTTCTTCAAAACATAACAATGCTTCTTCCTGTCGGTTTATGCTAGGAGTTGATAGACAAAGTCCCTTGTTGATAAGAGTGGCAAAAATATCTGGCTCAATTTTTAATATCATGTCATAATATTTTATTGCTTCATCAAATCTAAGTATAATCTGAAGAGATACTGCCTTATCGTACAAAAATTCAGCATTATGTAGGTCAATCTCTATTGCTTTATCAAAACAGGATATTGCCTCTTCCTGTCTTCCTAACTGTTGGAATCCAAGCCCGTCATTATGAAATGACTTGGCATCATATGAGAGATTCCTGCTTGTCTTATCCAATAACTTGCTTCACTTTTTCATAACGGATAAAGATGTTCTTTCTAGCATTGAAGATAATTAAAAAAAACAATAATGTTTGTGAATAGGGTTCTGTCGGGTTATCGAGACCTGTCATTACAATCATTTCCCGATTATCAACTTGCTTCCATCCACTCCAAGGATTAGTGGCTCTAAGTTGTCCACGTTCCTTTTCATCGCTTCGTCTGGAGGCCCTCCAGGATGGCAAAACCTACTCCACCCCTTGCAAGCAATGTTCATGGATGCAATTACATCCCTATCCATTGATTTCTTACAATTAATGCACAATAATTTACGTCTGCAAAACCTGTCCTCTTGGAGTCTGTCTCCGCATATCGGAGAGTTGGCTTGTGCGTTTTGGATCTACGCATTTTACTGGAATTCCATTCCATTCTGCCTTGTACTCTATCTGTCTCTGCAATTCATAGAAGGACCCTGAGTTACGCCTTCTTCTATACTTGTTTCCCTGACCGTTTCCCTTTCTGTAGAGTTTGCGTATTCCTTTTAGATCCTCGAATATTATCATGCTTTTTGATACAATTGCTCTTGATACAATATCTTTTGAAATCTTATGCAAGAATTGTTGAATGCGTCTTGAACGCCTGTTGCCGAGTCTTTGCTGATAATGTTTCTTTACCCTGACATCATACCGCCTGAACGAGGAAATGATATGTGATGTGTTTTCCTTGATTGATAATAACTTGTTTGTCTTGTACATGATTGAACCAGAGTTAGTTGAGATGGTTACATTTCTTAGATTTCTGTCTATTCCTATTGCATTTTCTGGAATGATTTCATTTACTTCTTTCTGGATGCAAAGAGATATTGAGTCTGGTGTAATTACAAAAGATCTTACCTTTAATGATTTGTCTGATAATAATTGTTGTATGTGGCTGTTTAGTGGAATGTGGATGTAATTATGGTTTGATATTGGAAATGAGAGCAGCATTCCGTTTACCTTGAAGCCATAGCATGAGACAATATATGGTTTTGATACAAACGGTGATTTTGGAGTCCTGCCTTCCCTGACTGAACGTTTCATCTGTGACAGCCTTCCACATGCCTGTGAGATTGCAGTTAATTTATAATATGACATAATTTTATAGTCGGAAAGTTGGTTGTATGACAGCAATGACAATTTCTTCAGTGTAGAACAATTGTTCTCAAGGCCAATTCTGATGCAATGGTTTACCATCTGCCTGAATGTTTCCATCATTGATTCAAGTTCAGGAGAAGGATTGTACTTTTGTTTGATTGATTTTACAGGTATTTGATGTGATAACACTTCCAAGTTTATATTATTTGTCACAGGTCTCGATAACCCGACAGAACCGTGAATAGTAAATATCAAATAGATATCTCTCTATAAAACATTGAAGATGAAAGAAGAGACTGTACAGTTAAGTGACATTGATGTACCTGATCTAATTTCAGACATTAAACAGCATTTTACAGAGTTGGGTTTGCAGTTAATTCACGAGGACAAACATGAAGGTTATTGGAGCATGAAGGCTTACAAGGGAGGTACATTATCTACTATCACTGGAAGCATTAGGGACGTTGAGATATTGCTAACTGGTTCAAATAATAATTATGACCTGACTTTTAGGACTGGTGCTTGGGGAAGAGATATTGCAATCCCAGCACTTCTTGCAAGTGTAGTATCTTTTGGTGCTGGGGCAATTGTGGCAGGTGCCGAAGTTTACAGATCTCATGAATTTGAAAAAAATTTCTGGAAATGGCTTAATGAAAAGATCGAATCTCTTAATGCCACAATGAGCAAATCCTCTCAGGTGTCTCCTAGCGGAAGAGTTTGTGTCAATTGCAAATTACCACTTCAATCAGAAGCAAAATTTTGTATGCATTGTGGATTTCAACAATAGAAAAGTGAACATTGCAATAACACTGGTACGTAATTGGTCAAGTTTTTCAAAATCTTAAAATCGATTTATTTTTGGTTAGCCACATTGTTACAAAAACGGAGATTGCAAAAATAAGAATGGCTGAAGGGCCAAACTCTGGTGTAGTCACACTGTTGCCTGATGAATTGTTTGCAAGAGGAGATGCTACAATAACTTCTCCTGTCATCCAAGGGTGAATTGAGCAGAAATAATCATACGTACCAGGTTTCATGAATATGAAAGAATATGTTGCTCCGGGATTTATCATATCACTGTCAAACGCTGTTCCAGTATTGTTATCTGATGGTGCCCCACTTGTTACCGTATGTACTGTGTTATCGATGTTTGTCCATGTGATTACTGTGTTAGGTGGCACTGTTATTGTGTCAGGTTCGTAGCAATTCTTGGCCGAAACACAACTTTGGCCTGCCCCACTGCCTCCTATGATGTCCACTGAATTGCTAGACCCTTCTGCAGATACGGGCAGGATGCCCCCAGTCCAAATCAATACCAACGTACCAATAAACACTAATCTCATTTTGTTAATTGACGAAACACCGAACCATGAATCAAATGTATCGATAATTGTCAGATTACTTAAAATGGTAAGATCCCTTGCATAATAAAGGCCAGGTAAAAAGTTCATATTTTCATAAGTGGAGAAATTACTGCTCTATGTTGTAAATTTACAGCAAAATCTTCTAATTTTTAAAAAAATTTCACTATATGATATCAATCATACAGTCTAGTTATAGTGTGTTGGATAATGTATACGTAGGATATAGTGCATTAAAATAGGAGAAGTGATGAACTTGACATGTGCAAGGATCCAGCGCACTCGATGGTTATGATAATAAGAATGCAGATAAGGCACTTAAGATGCTTTATGCTGATAAGAGTAACGAGTTCAGAGAACTTGCAGATGCGATAGGTTATCCTGCAACAAAAAAAGACTGGGAAAAAGTCATACTAAATTTCTGTCTAGACTTTGATGAGTGCTTCAAGGCTTGGTCTGATGAACACACACCATCAGATCACAACAAAGTGCACAAATGCATGACAATGATGAGACAGATAGCACGTGGGAAAACAAATATGACTGAGGTTACAAAACTACAGACCATTGCATATAGAATTGCAGAAGATTTCAAATCAATCTATAAGAGAACAAATCATCACTAGGTGTTGTACTGATCTATCTAATGGTAAGTTGCCAATTTTTGATAGTTGATCAAACAAGCTGAGTATATGCTATGAAAACTCTCACACTCAGTTATATTATTGATCATCGAAGATAACCAGTAAATGCCATGCTCAGATATACCTGTAGACAAAATGTTGAAATCTTTGGAGCGCTATGGAGTCAATCGTGAAATGCTTGAGAAGTTGCACCCTTCTCCTCAAACTATCGCACATCTGTATTCTTCTATAAAGAAAACATTGGCATATCCATGACTTTTCAGGAAAAGTAGCAAAAAATGCTACGCTAGTCTTCTGCACTTGAAATGTTTTTTACAAAATTCTAATTCTGTGTGTAGCCTGTGATTGCTTTGAAGCGTGGATTATTCTTCAAGTATCCTAGGTCCTTATCCTGAGAGGCAGCTTCTTTCCATGATGAGTCAAGACGAATTGCTCTTTCAAGAGATGTAATGGCCCCGTATTCATCTCCCTTTATGGAACACAAGCATGCTTTGTTGTATAATGCTTCAGCGTTACTGTGATCAAGCCTTATGATTCTGTTATACAAATCTAATGCCTCGTTATTTTTTCCAAGTCTGTATAGTGAATGGCCTTTAAATGTAAGTGCGTTGATGTAATTTGCGTCGATTTTTAGGGCAGCGTCAAAACACTCAAGTGCCTGCTGATATCTTTCACTCTTGTACAATGTAATTCCCTTGTTGGATAAAACATGCACATTCTCTGGTACTCGTTCTAATGCAATGTTGAAACATTCTAGTGCATTATTGTATTCACCAGTGAAGTCTAAAACAACCCCCTTGTTGTTCAGGACTGTCATTTTAGCAGGATTTCTTTTGAGAATATGATCATACATTTCAATTGCTTTGCGCGAGTCTCCTGTTAGATGATAAAAGTTGGCTATTCTGAGGAGATGCTCATCTTCCTCAATTACTGACTTGTTCGCCTGTAGAATGCCTTCTCTTAGATTAAGATTCTCTTCTAGAAGAGATAATATTTCTTGTTTTACCTCGTCTTGTAATGCAATGTTTTGTTCTGATCTGAGAACCACTGGGATACCTGCACTGGCCAAAATCTTTGCAATGTGTTCAACGTTCTCACCAAATCTGGCGTTTTTATCTTGAGGTGGGGCAGGAGCTGCCGTAACTGATTGGACCTGCATGAGTTCTTGTTGCTCTTGTAACTTATCATCTTCTGTTTGTATCTCTGTATTGTTTTTTTTAATGCTATTGTGTATTATATCTTGAATTTTTTTCATGTTATTCTGTGAATTCCAGTGTGCGGGTTCTTTAACTGAGATCATTTCTTCTATTTTAGTTAATATTTCATTGTATTGTGCTATATCGATACTCTGTAGATTCTCAAAAAATGAAAGCACGTGTACTATTTTCTCTCTTGTAGACCCTGATGAATCATCATAAACTATGCCTGCAATTGAGTCAAAAGGGGCAGGTAGTATGAGAAAGCTCTCTTTCATAGTGGATTTTAATACGTGGTCATCTCCTTTGGATTCTTTAATATTTTCATCGATCTTTGCCTTGAACCTTGTTATTCTTTTATCCATCTCCTCCAGTGTTGGGAATGCTTTTTCAGGCGACCTGAATCTACTCAATGATGGAAATTTCAAACCTATACCTGATGTTGCAAATCCGATTAATAATACAATCTCTTATGATCTAATTCTTTTTAACATGCCTAAAACAGGCGTAACGGCTGCCTTATTGTTGTCTTCTAGACGTAAAAGATCACGTTTTTCAATGATCAATTGAAACATTATATCATAATGGAGTCTGTTAAGAAGAAAGATTTTCTATTCTTCATAGAAAAAGAGGCAAAAATCCACGTTGACAGTTATATTGAAAGTGCCATACATTTGGCAGAAGAGGTTCACTCTGGAGTTAGAAGGGAAGATGATATATCATCATTTCTTGAGACTCATATATTTCCTGTAACAATGAATGTAATTAGGCACTACAAGCTTGCTAACAAACCCTTGACTACAGTTCAGATAGTTTCTGCAATACTACACGATGTAATGGAAGACAATGATCGAATCTTGGATCTGCATGCCTCAAAATCATATGGTTTTGACGCATATTTTAGCCATAGATTTGGTGAATATGTTTACAAAACAGCTTCAACTCTGAAAACAAAACCGCTGGAAATCTACACTGGACTAACTGACAAAGAACGCGAATCCGAGAGATTTCGAGAATATTGCAACGTTTTAACAAAATCTGATTATGATATAAAAGTAATCAAATTGGCAGACCGATTAAACAACATGAGATTCATTTTAAAGGTTTCTGGACATGAGAAAATAGCACGATACATGAGAGAAGCTGAGGACTTTTACATTGCATATACCATGATTGCACCAAGGATGGATGATTTTTATTCAGAAATTAGAGAAGCATACGAAGATTTAAGAAAAATTGAAAAGGAAAAGACACGAATAACAGCATAAAATTTGAAATAATCTAGTCTACCCATATTGGTAATTAATTCCCTTCTCTCCACGCGGATGTTTCCAATCAGTCTCCTCTGAACACGTTCCACATTCAATACAACCTTCATGTTGTATTATCACACCCTCTTTTTCCATAAAGTAACATCTTGTAGGACACAAAGTTATCATTTTTTTCATGAATTCGCTGGTGGGTGTTAGCACCTTGATATGTGAAATATTATCATCATTGAATTTTAATTTTGCGATCCTTTGTGCAATGGAAGGGATTGTGGGGGCGTAAGATGCATACATCCTCTTGCCTAATCTTTCTGCGAGTTCGGTTGGTATCTTGACATATGTATCAACGGTTTCAATGATTGGCAATAGGTTCTCATATCCTAGAATGTTTGCAACCCCTACTGCAAAGCTCCTCAGAGTACCACTTGACATCATCTTTATGACTAGGCCGTATTTTGAACTGATAATCTCCTTTGGAACTTCTTTTACTGCACCAAGAAATATTTCTAGGTAATCCTTGTCTATTACTTTCAAGTCATGAGTATATGGGCTATCCTCTATCAATCGTGAATAATACTCACCCAAATATTTTTCTGTAAAGTTGTCTTTATCCAACGCCCTTGCTACTGCGTTTGCCGCTCTTACAGCATCATCGATTCCAACATTAATCCCTTCTATTCTGGGGCCAACAAATATGCCTCTGCCGGCCGCATCTCCTACAAATAATATGTTCTTGAAGTAAGGCTTTTCCATTCTGCAGCGTTTTCCATCTGGTATCGTCTTTGCACTGTATTCTACTTCGACATAATCTGTTTCAAACTTGATGCCATATTTTGTTGACATCTGGTCTCTAAGAGATGATAACTGCGCTCCAATCTCTTCGGGGGAACCGTACTTACCTTCTTTGACAAGTCTCTCTTTTTCCTTTTTTGAGTAATAGCTATCTCTTAACTCCGCCCAAGTCTTTATCATTTTTGTTACAGCAAAGCGAATACGCATCTGCTCTTCTTTTGGAGCATCTCTATCAATCTCACATCTGACTGGAACTTCGTCTTTGACAAGCTCGCTTATCATGGGATTTTTCAGTAATGTGTTTACAAGTTCATACGGCTCATTTGGTGTTTCTAAAAGCGAGTCAAGATGATATACTGCACCCAATGACAAGGTATCACGATTAGTGTAAAGAAAGCCTCCGCCTATGTGATTTAGTGTAACATCTCCCGCAAAAAGGTGAGCACTGCCCTCATCCGGTCCAATTGAAAATCTCTGGTTAATAATCTCATCAGGTAGTTTTACAATCACCTTGACTCCTTGGTAGATCTCACTTGGAGAAAATTTCTGTCGTGCTCCAGTCATGTATGCAATTTCTGAATTCACACCATCAGCTGCAATTATCGCCTTGACCTCAACCTCTTCAAGTTCATCTGTCTGTATGATGGTGTGCCCATCTTCCCATCTTATTGCTCTGACATGAACTCCTGTTACTATCCCACCGCCATATTTTTGAGCTGCTTCTTCTGCTTGTTGTGCAAACCATTGGTTGAGTTTGTTCATAAGCACAGAACAACCAAAATTTGCTTCATACTTGTGGGCTGCAGTAAGGTCTATGGAAAAGACTTTGTCTTTTGCAGTTGCATGTAGTATGTATTTTGTTATCTTTCTCTCAAAAGGTGCATCCTGTAGAAAATTTTCATATATGTCTTCTACATTGTATGTTTTTCCTTTTTTTGGTTTTTTAGAATAAAGGATACCTCCTGAAATATTTTTAGCGCCAATTTTGTTTCCTGACTCGAAAAGAATTGCTTGTTTTCCTAATCTGGACAGCTGTTTTAACGCTGCAAGTCCTGCAGAACCTCCTCCGATGATAGCTACGTCATATTTTTCCAATCTGTCACTCCTTATGTCTTGACATCCTGTTTTTGTCTTTTTATCTCTTCAATGATGACTGGAATGACATCCTCCATTCTTCCTTTTATGAAGACATCGCATTCATCTTTGATTAATGCATTCTCGTCTGGATTGATTGCAATGATGATCTCTGACTCTTTCATACCTGCAATGTGTTGCATGGCACCGCTGACTCCCACAGCTATGTACAATTTTGGGCTAACCTTTCTTCCACTAGTGCCTATTACTCTGTCTGGTATGAGATAGGTGGAATCTATTGTTTGACTTACAGAAAATGGTCTTTTGGATAGCGGCAAAGTGATCCCAATTTGCGCATCCAATTCTGTGGCAAGCTGTTCCACTAACCTGATGTTTTGTTCAGGTGAATCTTTGACTCCTCGTCCAAAACTCACTATCGTCTTATGACCGTCAAAGTCAATCTCACTCTTGATGATTTTACGGTCTATAATCTTGACCTTAAGATCCTGTTCATCAAACTTTGGTACATACTTGATTATCTTGCCATCACGATTAGAATCAGGTTGAATCGTTTCAAAAACACCAGGTATTATACTGCAAGCTTGTGGATGGTAATCTCTCTGTATTGACGGATTTCTATTATCTAGACAAAGAATTGTAGTCCATAAAAATCCAGAAAAGTCTGGTCTGTACATCTCAAGTGTTTTTTCATAAATGAGGGGTTTTCCACCAGTCTTGTTTTGATGGGTAAGCTGAATATCGGCTACAACTAGCTTGTTGATGTCTGATGCAAGACCAGACTCTAGATGGGCTAAAACCGTCGCAGAAAGATGTCTTCCTATACTGTCTGCAGTAAAGAACATGTATCTGGGCCTCTTGAATTGTACTGCATATTCGGGTTCTATCTCTGCAGCAATATCTCGGTCTAGTGCTATTTGAGATATTGCCTTGGTGTAAATTGTGTTTCTAATGTATTTCAATTCCGGATTGTCTGCACAAATTACCGCATCTGCTCCATGCTGAATCAAGGTTTTTGGGATCTCATTCATGTTGTACCCCAATAAAACAGCTACGACTTTTTCTTTAGATGAATATCTCTTGTTAAAATCATTTAATATTCTTCTTGCTTCGCCTAGCATCTCAAGACTTACTTGTAATATCTTTCCATCTTCGTGCTCTATTACGACATAAACATGCCTGTAATCCCCTTCTGTCATTTTATCGCCATTGTAGATAATGCCTGTAGTAGCCTTGTGACAACCTCGCGAATTTGTTCTTTGTTCGAACCATCTATGACTTTAGCTTGTCTTGTCGCCTTGCCTTTTGGTATCCGTTCCACTTTGTATACGATGGTTGGAGAGCCAGATATTCCAATAAACTTCGGATCAGCTTCTATCTGTGCGGCATTGAAGACCTTTAGGTATTGTTTAAAGTCCTGAGCGCGCTTTACTGCCTCTTTTTGGTATTTCTCATAATCTAATCGTTGTGATACCGTATTGAATTTGGGTTTGTATGAAGGATCTATTGCAATAAAAACAGGAAGTGGGGATTCAACCTCTTCAACGACATCGTAAACTCCCTGAATTCTGACAAGCCTCTTGGCCCTGACTGTTCTGCTTTCGAGATTTATTTCATAGTCTATCACATGCCCAAGAAATGTCATTCCAAGCTTCCATGCTGTTTGGGGGCCTGTCTGTCCTGTCTCACCATCTGAAGCTCTATGTCCCGAAAATACAATATCGATCTTTTTTTGCATCTTTTGTATTCCTGCCTTGAGAACTTCAGCAGTTGCCAGCGTATCAGCTCCTGCAAATATTCTGTCACTATAAAGATAAAGCTCATCCGCATTAGACATCAACTGAGCTTGCTGCAATATTGATTCAGCCATTGGTGGTCCCATGGTGCCTATTGCGATCTTGGCGCCGTACTTTACCTTGGCATAAAATGCCGCAGACACAGCGATGGCACTATGCGGTCCTAGTATGTTCTTTGTTTCTGCTCGATTAAGAGTACCATCTGGGTTGTAACTTACATTTCCTTCTGAAAAATCAGGCTCAAGTTTAACAATTACGGCAGTATTTATGGGATCCATCTGATTTTTTAGAGTCATGCTTTGATTTTATCTATTGTGGTCATCTTATGTGTGTAAAATGGGATTTATGTACTGATGATCTCTATCTGTTACAAATGAATTTTGCAAACTGGTAATTTAAATTAGTAAACTACCAAGTCAGGTTGCTAAATTTTTGTAAATGTTACATTATGTTATAACTTGAAGGATTTTCCTGGGGTGGCAAAAACTAGATGGTAAATTCAATAGTTCAGGTTAAATAATAGTATGAAAAGAAAACCCTTGGAACACACAGATGGAGCCGTCTGACTTTATAGATCACGGACAAGAGATATGTCCTCGTTGCGGGGAACTTCGAAATCTATCCCTAGGTGAGGTTAGTGTATTTTGTCCAGTAATACAAATATGCAGGCTCTGCGTCAAGGCCGAAGCGTTGGTTAATAAATTCTGGAGTAATATTTTAAACCCAAAGGAGTTACAAGTAGAAGTAGAACGACAAATACAATGGATCTTAAGATATGCTGAACAAAACCAGTATAAACTAGATGTAGCAAAAGATAAACTTGGTCTATATGACATACAAAAACTACGAGAAATGACATTAAAGTTACCCTTATCTATCCTTGCTAGAAACATCATGCGTTCTACTGTCTTGCCAAATAATGATCATGTATGATATCTCAAAAGTAGGATTGTACAAGTAATGACTATATGATCAGACAAAACAAGCGTTCGATTAAACTGAGGCTGATTATTCTTATTGCTGTATGTATGGCCCTAGTTCCATTTTCTTTGGTATGGTACAACACACTTACGAATATTGATTGTAATCTAGCTGGATCGCTCTCCAATCCTGTGAAGATAGGATCGTCTGAAGAGAGAACCAAAAGTTGCAGTGAGCAACTCGGCTTTCATTGGATAAAATTCTTTGGTATTAATGGGGCGATCTATGGAGCTTCACTGATTGCCATTATTGCCAATATAAGAAAGGCCAACAAAAGCTAAGCGATTATGAAATATGGCTATGTTATTCTGTCAACAATTTCGAGAATCTAGCTAAAATTTATAATTGAGAAACGGGTTTAGCACTCAAACCCGACTTGGTTATGAAAAAGCTTACAATTATCACGTTATCAATAGTTTTGACATCTTCTATTATCCTTGGATATTCGATAAAAGCCTCTGCTCAAGAAGAACATTTCATACCAGGTTGGATTAAAAATACTGCACGGTGGTGGTCACAGAATCAAACTAGTAATTCTGATTTTTTGACGGCCATTCAGTATCTTATTGATCATAATGTATTGCACACTTCTGAAATTCAGTACCAGCCAAACATTTTGAATATGTCTGACACACAAACTCAAAATACACAGTTGCTACAGAAGATAAATGATCTCCAAACTAGATATGATATTTTACAATCTAAATACAACCTGTTGTTACAACAAGTACGCAGCATAACAACCCAATCTTCATCTCCTAGAGAAAACAATGCCTCTATATCCGCCGTAGCCGTAACACCAGTAATCCAAAGCGATGGATTCTTTGAAACCACAACCTATAAGGGCTCAGTACTAAAAATCACAGTAGAGATTCGTGATGGTACTGGACTTGTACTAGTTAACACTGCTATCCCGACAGGAGTAGATTTTCAATCTTCTGCTCATACTGCTGTACTAGTGGCTCAAAATGTAACTGGAATAGACCTATCAAAAAAAGATATAATTTTTTCAGTTAGCTCTGGGCATAATCAAGACTTGCAGGCTGTTGATGGTAGCAGTGCGGGAGGCGCTATGACGGTATTGTTGATTTCTGAACTACTTGGAAAACAAATCAACGATCATGTGTTGATGACTGGTACAATACAGCCAGATGGTACAATAGGTCCAATAGGGGCTGCCGATGCAAAAGCTGATGCGGCAGGTCAGTACGGGGCAAAGATATTTCTTGTACCTGTAGGGCAAGCAGTAGTCCCTGTTCAAAATTGCAGTGAAAAAAATGAGGGGCCTATAACATATCAAACATGTACTACAGAACAAGAACCACTTTCACCAATAATGGAGAGTAAATACGGAATGAAAGTAATTGAGATAAACACGATTCAAGATGCGTTAAAATACTTTAATTCCCAGTAAGTACACTTTACCGTTTTTGCAATCGTTTGCAATCACGTAAATCAGGTTTATCTTTGGGGTATGATAACTTGATGTGATATGATCGGCACGCCTAAAAATAAACAAAGTGATGGAACTATTCCGGACAACCTGTTAAAGATACTCTCAGATGAAAGTGTAAAACATATTATGCGATCTGCCACTTCTCCCAAAAGCGCCTATCAATTAAGTAAGGACTGCGACATCTCCTTGACGACTGTATATCGACAGGTTAAGAGGCTAAATGACAAAAAACTATTGCACGTATCTGGATCAATAGATAAAAGTGGCAAAAAACACTTTACTTTCAAAAGTAAGAATAATGTGTATTGCAAATGTGCTTGCTCTACCATAGACATTTCATCTTTTATTGAACCTAAAGTATGAACGCGGTATCTTTTTTATTTCACTAAATATGACGTACGTGTTATTAAAATAACAAGTAGTTTCTTATTGGGCAGATCTGTCTTGTAATTGCAATTTGACAAAATTACGTATCTTCCGTGGCCTGATAATTGTATCAATTGGAGTAGTATTGCTTGTTCTGGGCTCCGATATTTTTGACCATTCGTATGATCTAGTTGAATCAGTGATGAAAACCCCGCATGATATAATTGGAGATAAGGAAATACTGCAGGGTCAATCTATAAATTCCACAATCACATGGAATGAACTGACTGAACATGCTGTGCTGGCAGTTAATGTGATGCCTGCTACGGGTTCCATAAAATTGCAAGTAACAGAACCCAATGGAAACATATTTGAAAAGGAAAGCGTGAACGGATTTGCGTATCATATAATAGATAAAAGTTCACAAGAACAAGGAAATTATTATTTTAGCATAATGAATCTGGGCAACGAACCAGTAAGTGTCAATGCCATACTTGGTGAAGATCCCTACCTTAGCGGTACATGTGATTCTGCTAATGGGGTAAACTGTTATGTTATTCCTATAGCCATAGGACTAGTCATAACAGGAATGATCATGTTGATAGTGGGTTCGCTTATCACTATAAATGACTTTAGGAAAAAACGGTTTGTCAACTAACTCCACGCATTACTAATATCGCGTTCTAAATTATTCTGCCAAACAAGCCTTGGATCCGATTCCACTCGGATTGTAGAATCTATATTCTCTACTCAAGCGAATATTTGGTGAAGCATGTAATGGCACACAAGCGTCACAATGTGGAAAAGGAACTAGAACTGAAGGCAATGTTGTATAATATATTAATTAGCATGTAGCACGAGTTATTTCACTAGGATGTTGATTGTATTGTTTGGAGTTAGTCGACAGAGCAGGAAAAAAAGTATTGGCATAGATATTATCCAACTTTGATTATTCCATTGCTGACTAGGTACTGTATTCCTTTTACAAAATCATTGTCTGATATTTGACCGCTTGCCCACCACCCTGCTGAATTCTTTATCCATGATGGTATTTGCGGTGATTGGTTAGTGCTAGTAATGGTAGATGGAATCACTATAATTCCATTTTTTATCATGTATTGAATTCCGCTTACAAACGTCTGGTCACTAATTGTGCCTACTGACCACCATTTGGCATCATTTTTGATCCATGATGGAATGTTAATACTAGTGGTAGGCTTTGGTTCTACATAAAACGTGTACACTGATCTTTCAAAATCTGCGGCGTTTTGATAAAAGCTATTCTGTGATGAAACCATGACAAGAAAGTATTGTCTGCCATCATTTAACCAAAAAGAAAACTCTTCAGTAATTGGACTATTCTGTGTAGTTTTATTTTCTGAAATAACTGCTTGAATCACAAAGCCATCCGAGAATCTCTGAATGTTTTTTTGATACACGACATATTTTGAGCTATCAAATAACTTGGAAATGGCAAGATTTAGAATCTGATTATCCGGGGTTGATAACACAACGTTAGATATGGGCTTACCTTGGTAGAAGTAAATTGCAAAGTTGGCATTGCTGTTTTGATTCTCATTTGCAAATACCACCAATGCAGAGTCTGACTGATTGGTCTGGCTTACGGGAATCCATCCGTGAGGTGGTAAAATGGAAAAGTTGTATGTGGGATCATTGTAGGTATTGGTTTGAATGTTTTCAGGGTTAAACATAGAAGTTAACGAATTCTGGACAGTATTTTCCTCAGCCCATGCATGATTTGTCATTAAGAAAGTAAGGGCGATACCTAACAGAATGAAGGTAAGCACTAATCTCAATTTAAAAGAGTTTCTAGTATCTGCTATAAGAAGCATGATGCGTACAATATTGTTTTTCAAGGTATGTACTACATTATATGATCTGTGAAATAACTCTATAACATAGACAACCGTCTCTTATTTCAGGTTCAGAAAAAGAAACAGGATATTTCATTACACTTCCATCATAATTTGGGGTCACCTTATTGTATGGGCTATATGATATAGACTGAGGATCAGACGGATCATCACCCTGTCCGAACAAAAGCTGTGAAATTTCAACATGAAATCTTATCTGATAAGGAAAATTTCCACTCTTGTTCCACCATTCTATCCCGGTAAAATGATTTGAGGCTTCGAAAATAAATGGTCTTTTTTCTATGACAAAATCAAATCTCTCAGATTTGTTTACAGTGATGTCCTTTAGAATATATGTAACTGAATTGGCAGAAGAATTCATAATTATTTGACGCATATACGAGTGACCCACGATAGGCGGTATGGTAGTGAATTCGTACTTATTTACTCCGCCAAATATTGCATGAAATCTACCATTGTCATTAAAAGAACAGATAAGATTAAGCTCAAGTGGTATATTTTGTCTATTAAACAATTCAAGTAGATATAACATCCATGACTTGTCAGGTATTTTGTTTCCAAGATCTGCATCCAATGTTATGATATCTGATATGGAAATAACACGTGGCGGAAAAAACACACTTCCGTTATCTTGAATATGGCACAGAGAGCCTACCCAGAAATGCATACATATATGTAAGTTTTGATACTATTTTTTCATTTGTTGTATCTTATCGTATCTTAATACTGGTTATGTGCCGGTGAAATGATTCTGGTACTATGTACACTGTAAAACTAGGCAGACTTTTTATCCGACCTTGTTAGATGAATTTTATGTTAAAATATTTTTTACTTCTTTTGCTTTTTGTTCCTGCAGAATCATTTGCATTTACGACCGGTCAGAATGCCACTTTGGTCATAGGTCATGATGATTTTGATACGGGAGGGACAATTCATGATAACGCGACATCTGACATCCTGTATTCTCCAGATGGTATAGCCTTTGATAAATCAGGAAATCTTTGGATCGCTGATACTGGATTCAACCGTTTGCTAGAGTTTTCCTCTCCGTTCACAATGGGAGAGAAAGCAAGACTTGTTCTAGGACAAGACGATTTTGTTTCTACTAATCCTGCATTGTCTGCAACTGGTCTTGATCAGCCCTATGGAATGGCATTTGATAACGCTGGGAATATGTGGGTTGCTGATACCAATAACAACAGAATAGTGGAATACAAGACACCTTTTACAAATGGTGAAAATGTCTCTCTTGTGATTGGTTATCCGAGCTTTGACAAAGGTGTATATCCGACGACTGCAGGCTCGCTTGCCGCTCCATATGGGCTTGCATTTGATAAATCAGGAAACTTGTGGGCCGTGGATTATTATAATAACAGAATACTGGAATATGTTCCACCATTCAAAAACCAAATGAATGCATCGCTTGTAATAGGTCAATCTGATCTTACAAGCAACTCTGATGGAACAACTGCAAACCGACTGAATTTACCAAGTGCTGTTGCATTTGATGAAAAAGGTAATCTGTGGGTGACTGATAGTCTCAATAACAGGGCACTAGAATTTTCTTATCCATTTTTCACTGACGAGTCTGCCACTTTGGTGATTGGGCAAAAGAGCTTTGCAACAAACCTTGCAGGAATTACAAGCGATTCTCTTAACACTCCATATGGGATAATATTTGACAAGTCAGGAAATCTTTGGGTTACTGACGGAAATAACGCACGAGTCTTGGAATACGCCCCGCCATTTAGTAATGGTATGGCAGCATCTCTTGTTTTAGGCCAGGCCGATTTTGCTGGAATGCATATGGGTACATCGGCTAACATGTTGGCTGAACCTTATGATGTAAAGGTAGATGGAAGCGGTAATCTTTGGGTAGCAGACACTAGCAACAATAGAGTGCTAGAATTTGCCACATCTTCTGTGCCTGAGTTTGGAGCTACAACATATGCAGTTCTTGTTTTCTCGATAGTTTCCTTCATAATTCTCTCATCTAGGACAAAATTGAGATTTTCATGATAAAGCGGATCGAAAACATACATTGGGTACATCTTGGAAACGCCGATTGCAAATAGTTGCAACCTAATGCTATGATCTTAATAACAGATTGTCAACACAACTCATAGAGACTGTAGCGTGTAGTTAGAGATTTCCAACCCCATCCTTCTGACTTGCCTACAGTTTCTTTTGAATGTTGCAGTGATATTGTTATCTTATCCAA
>DAHUYT010000040.1 GCA_027315065.1 Nitrososphaerota archaeon
ATAACATATGGAGGATTGCAAAAAACATTGCAGTTTACTCCAAGTGATGATACACCAGATGAGTATGACTCTACGGTGATACCGTCCAAGATTGGATCTTACAATATAATGGTCAACGGTACTATAGATAGCCAGCCGGTAAATGCCGTATTTCCACTTGATGAAGTGGAAAGCAAGACTGCATATTATAATCCACCTGGATCAATACCATCTGCTACTACATCAATACCGTCTTCAACAACCTCATCTTCAGGATCTATGCAAAGTAGTGTGAGCTCACAGGTCATAAATCAGTTATCCGCAGAGATCACTAAAGCAGAAAGTGATGCCAATGCGGCAACACAGAGTTACGCAAATGTGGCAAAATCATTTGATGAGGTAAAAAGCACGACAGATGCATTATTCATGATCAGCGTTACAGGTATTGGCATAGGAGCTGCAGGAATCGTAATCGCAGTTGCAGCTATAACGCGTAAAAATAAAATCTAATTCTATCTGGCTAGTATACCAAAATATTTTTAAAATGTCACCAGTTCCTTCATTGTAATGAAACAAGTGTTCTCTGTATCATTAATGATCATTATGTTTAGTGGTGCATTGGTTTCTCAACCAGCGTTTGCTCATAACTTTGTCCAAAACTCAGACGCGGGCTTGATTGCAAAAATTCAAGAGTTCAAGGTTGAGTCAAAGTTAATAGCAGACAATACTTCCAATAGTACCTTGGCCCAATGGCATGTGTCAAAGAGTCAAGAATACTGGGGAAGCAATGAATTTGGTGTTCTTTCTCAAACAAATTCTAGTCTTGCTACTCAGTTATCAACATCTATCGATGACTTGTATTCTATGGCAGGACAACAAAATGCAGACTCTGTCACTGCAAACCAAACGGCCGATGAGATAGGACGCCTCTTGGACCTGGCAGAATCAGAAGAGGTTAGCAGTTCATCACAAAATAACGCTACGATACAAGCGTTAGCAATAGTTGGTGTGATTAATGAGGTGCTCAAGGATTATGGTGATGCCATAGGATCGAAGGTTGATCTTACCAATATGAATAACATGAACATGAATAGTTCATCATCTGGAAGTAGCATGAAAGGCATGTCAGGCATGAACGGCATGTCAGGAATGCCAAGCACTCAGATTGTAAATGTAGCAGCGTATCAAAGCGCTCAAGCACTTACAGACACGGCTCAAAACATGTTTAATAATTTACAATCCATTGCTCCATCTGGCACGTCACCTTATCTTGACAAAGTTGCTACGGCACTCGATGAACTCAAACAGAAAATAGATGCCAAAGAAACTGGTAATGATGTTATGATGGTGGTACACGAGCAGATTCATCCAAACCTGATATCTGCATTTAATATTCAAGCCGTACCAGAGTTTCCAATGCCAATACTTCTTGTGATGATATCATTTGTTGGTATAATTGTTATGTCTAGGGTGATTCCAAGTAGGTTAAACGCTAAGAAATAATAATACAAAATATTCACATTTTAGAATGATTGTAACGGGTTTCTAAATTTATTTGTAAAAATGCAAAATTAATTTCTAGTTTTATAATCTGCGTCTTGGTACAATTATCGAATGTACCATGTTATTTATTATTCTATAAAAAAGATAGAATAACATTGGTAGCGATAATAGTATTCTTTTCAATATTGATTGTCAACATAGAGCAGTCAGAAAGTATGCTAGTACTGATACAAATCAACAGATACCGCAATGGTTCAGAGACAGAGCGAGCCTCTGGCTTTCAGGTAATATGAACGATCAGAGATTCATACAGGCAATACACGATCTTATTGCCAGTTTTCCATTATCAGAAAATACACGACTAAACAAAACCATATTATCTTCAAACACACAATCAAATAAAACGATATCAGCATCAAATATAATTTCACATTCAAAAAACTGTAATGATCAAAACTTTCCGATGGTTAACTGGAATGGCTGTGATTATTCCGGTGCTTATCTAAGTCATGCTGATCTTAGTGACGCAGAACTTGAAGGAACTGACCTTTCACATTCTGATCTGATGAAGGCAAACATACTATTGGTGGTCGGCAGATCTGCGCGGTGCCAATCTGGCAGGCTCTAATCTAAACCACGCACTATTTTATGGTACGAATCTTAGTGGAGCCAATTTGTCTGGAGCCGACCTCTCAGACGCATCTTTTTCATATGCAAACCTTACAAACGCAAATCTTGATGGTGCGAATTTACTTGGCGCAGGAATGAAAAGCGCTGATCTTGCTGGAACCCAACTTCACTGCAAAAATAATTCCATTTGTAACTGATCTTACTGCATAACCTATTCTAGTCGATCTATTGACGTGCGTAGTACCTGTGACTAAGTTTGTCTGCTATTAGTCATTTTATAAATATTGTACCTAACTGAGGTTATGTACATTAAATGTCAAAAGGAGAGGACCGCTTTTGAGATGTAAAGGAATCTGCAATAGGTTTGCAGCAAAGAGACCATCTGACGGATTTAGATTTGTGGCAGGCCAGCGGCCATGTTCGGTGTGTAGTGTTTTCATTGATACAAACTCATGCCAATTACATCGTTGTCCATGTTGTAATAATAAATTAAGGCTAATCTCAAGAAATACCAAGTCACGAAAGAATAAGCTAAACATGCTTTACAAATCTTTGACAAAGACAACGGAAAACCCGGGAGAAGATGTAATAATATCGCCCATCCTTAAATAAGTAAGAAGTTCATTATGGAGTAGAAAAAAATGGAAAACAAAGAAGCCAAGACTGAAATCGAGGGCAAGGAGGAAAAAGAGATATCGCTAGACGACAAGATGATACAGCTCATAATTGATGACTCTACTGGAATATCACTTGATGACTTTCAGGCAAACGACAAGAAAGTTTTGTCAATATTAAACCAAGATGATGATTTGGCTGCTAATCAATATACATTCAACGGTCTTGCACGTAAATTGGGGATGCATCAGCAAAGTCTCTCAAGATCCTTGCACAGGCTGAAAAATTCCGGTCTTGTAGAGAAAAGTGAAACGGGATACAGGCCAAGTAAGAACCTCAGATCAACTCTAGTAAAGAGATCAAGGTTGGACCTTGAGAACTTGTCTAGGAAAATATCCAAATCCAATCTCCGGTTTTCCCAAGTACTCCAGTTGTACATTCCTACTACTGTCGAGGTTGAAGAAATTGTAAACAAGTTAACTGGAAAATGGTTTGGAGATCTGCGCTGGATAGGATTAATTGATGGGGATGGGGGATATGTATTACAGTGGGTCTATGGTGACAAATTCCAAATCAACCTCAGGATAGTATCAAGGTTTGCAATTGTAGAGAGCAATGCAGCGGATGACAAGAGCAAGGCAGAATCAGTGGTAAGCGCATATAAGATATTTGAGCAAATAACCAAAGTATTTCAGAAAATAAAATCTGGTGAAAGGAACAGCATGGATTCTTTTAATCAGTATAACTGATGTTAAAGTGTTTCAAAATTACTGAATTCTTTCATGTCATTTTTCTTAATGGTAGAATGATCTGTGAATCTACTTAGATGGTCAAAAATGGTATATGCTATTTTCTTGTGCATATAAAAAAAATGGGTAAGGAATGGTTACTTGTCTAAAGGAATCTTATGAAACGTGTTCTTGCCTGCAAGGGCAATGCCTGTTTCAACAATAGGTTTTTCTCCTAATGCTCTTTCAATTGCCTTTTCTGCCAGCTCTATGGCCTGTTGCTGGCTCAAATCTGCGCTGTACTCCTTTGTTACTACATCTAGCGCTATGTCCGATGACTGTCCTATGGCAAAGCCAGAACCTCTAAAGAAAGTCCCGCTTGGATCCACTTGATATAGCTGTACCCCGGTCTCATCAGTACCGGCTATTATTATTGAGGCTGCCTGCGGTCTTACAGCATATGTTGTATAGTTGTGTAGGTAAGTGCTGAGGTGCTTTGCCAGAGAATCGGTATCTATTGGACTTTCGTATGTCAATTTGTGTTTTTGAGCTTCTAGTCTCAAGGCATCAATTAACTGCAAGATATCTCCAATGTATCCTGCACCGGTAGCGCCTACATGGTAGTCAATCGAGAATATTTTCTCTGATGGCTCTATCAATGGATGTGTAGGTTTTATCTGGCTTGAAAGTATGGCAAATTTTGGGGTCTTGATTCCAACGGTGGTTGATCCTCTGCTTACTGCTTCTAGCGCACTGTCTACAAGAACAAGTCTGCCTTGAGGTCCATAGAAAGGAAACCTTCCAGAATTTTGACTAGATTCTGACATCTATGCCGCAACTCCGTTTGTCATCATGGGTATTACCAGTACATCTATTCCATTACCTGAGCCTGGATCTCTCTCCATTGCAGCAGCTACAGCCCGTGTAGCAATTTCACTTGCTTGCTCATTTTTGACATCCTTGTCGTATAGGCTTTCAAGTACTCCATACGCAATAGGAGAACCAGAACCTGACGAGGCAAAATCTTCTGCGGTAATGGCCCCGCTCATATCTGCTGCATATACATGAGCACCATGTTGGTCTACTCCTGCCACGAGCAATTCTATATAATATGGCTGATAATTCCTCAATCCAGAGTAGGCCAGATTTGCAATCAATCTTGTAGACTCTTTGACAGTTAGAGGAAACCCTCTTCGAAGTTCTACAAGTCTTCGCTCGGCTTTTGCTACCTTGATTATGTGTTCTGCGTCAGAGAGCTGGCCCGCAATTGCAACTGCCAGTGTCTCGTCTATCTTTACAATCTTTTGTACTATCTTTGATCCGATAAAGAATCCTTTGCTTGCTCTTTTGTCTGAGCCTAGTACGACTCCATCTGTTGCCTTGATTCCTACAATTGTTGTCATGGTATCTATACTGCAGTAGGGAATTAATTGACTAGTAATCCTCTAATCCAGTCACAAATGCTGCAAGGAAATGTCAGGCCGCCAAAAGAGCACCGCATTTTGAGCATTTTACTCCAAACATTTTGAGGTAGACTTCTCCCTTTGTATCGACGTCAACGCATTGTTTACCGCCTTCTTTGCAAACATGGCAGAATTCTTTTCTCATGTATGTTATTCGTCAACCAAAGTAATAAATCTCGCTATGTGTAAATTGAAATTGTAAAATAGATTACTTATGTCACACAGTCTTTATTTCACGGATACGTATAGTAACACAGAATAACAAATAAAGGAAGAAACATTGGTACATGTGATGCTAATATCTAGTGAACAGTTAGTCATAGGATTGACTATCCGACTTCCAATTGCCATCCATGTTTGTCCGTGAAATTATATGCGAGTTCGCATGTCTATGCTGAAATAGTATGGATTCCTAAATATGATATGCCAATTGCATATATTTTACTAAATAATAAACCCGATTCCGAAATCGAGATAATACCGAAAATAAAGGAAATCATAAAAGACAGTCAATCTGTCAAATGTGAGATACAAGGAGTTTATGGTGTATATGATATAATTGCCAAAGTTGAGTGCGAAAACATGGGTGATATAAGAAGCACACTTGGTAAAATAAGAAGAGTAAACAAGATCATTTCTACCATAACAATGTTGGTTAACGAAGAGCAACAATTCTAGATCAAACTCTCATTGATCTAAATGATAAATTACAATTTTTAAAAAAAGCAAACAAATGCTTTGAAGATATGTAAACTTCCTCGTTGTAATGTTCCGTGGTAGCTGACCCTTTTAGTCGACTGGTCATCAAGACCTATGCTTTGAATGGGGTGTATTCCAAACTGCTGTCTTAGTGCATAGATGTCTACTAATTTCTCCTCTTACTAAATCCTGATCTAAATTATTCTGCCAAACAAGCTTTGGATGGACTCTCTGACCCGATTCATATGTGATGGCGTCAATACCATGAAAAACTAGTCAGAAGGGACAATATGCGCGATTCCAGATTACATCATAATTCACAAGAGAATTAGCAAAGAAGTATGGCGCAAGATATGTAACACGATGGATTGTAGAATCTATCTTTTCTGTGCTCAGGAGAATGTTAGGTATGTGATATCGCATAAGCGGTACAAGGTAAAAGGGCGAAACTGAAGGTGGTATTGTATAGCCGATTCATGAGCATGTAGTAAGAATGTGTAACTGGAATAGGTGATCTAACCATTAGAGTTAGTCAACAGAGCACAAATAAATGAAACCTGATATTACTGTGATCATGCGTGACATCAATGAGGTAATGCCAAAAATAAAAAACATGAGATGGGGGGCACTCATGAATACTGCACCTACTAACAAAAAAGTACAGGAGATGAATACTATGTTTCCTCATGATGGTAGGTGGCACACTGTATTTGAAGAGGAAAAACAGGTTTTTGTTGATGGAATTCGTATATGGAAAAAAGCTCCCGAATCATGGGCGTAATCTTGGGATACTTATAAAGCGACTATTTGGCTGTACCGCGGAATTACTTATTCATGCATCTGGTCTAATCCAAATTGTCACATCGAGGTATGATAATTTTTTAGGTTTGTGTACGGTATTTTAAAATCTATTGTTAACATATCTGTATGGCAGTAGTACGTGCCATAGAATTAAATTTACTTTTTGAGAATGTTATGTTGGAATTGACACAAAGTTTCAAGCAGATGGATTCATGCATGCAGGTCTTGGGGCTAGATATCTCTATTCGTTTTGTAGGTCGAATAAAAGATAGAAAACTGGTATCTTTTGCTAGACAACAACACACTACTCCATTGCTTGATGAAGAGCTGAGCAATATGGCTCATTATCAAGCATCAATAAAAGCCTCATGGGAGGACATGTTTAACGAATCCCTTGGCAAGACAAACTGGATGATAACCTCCAAGGAAAAAGTAAAATTAATTACTCTCTTTTTAGATGACGGCCTGCTTATACTCTCAACAGAACCAGATTCAAATCATGATGCAATAATTAAGAAGATAAAAAGTCTTAACGTGAAATTGTGATCATGTAGATTACCTAAAAGATCTCTTTTTGTATTGGAATGCGCATCTTAGTTATTTGGCAGGAAAAGACTTTCGTACTGCAAATTTTCTATCCACGTACGGTATTTTAAATCACAAGTTTCCAACACAGGCCACCATCTTCGATTCTGACAACTTGTTAGTTGTCTAGGATGTGAATCTCTTAATTGTGGTGTATGTTACGATGAACGATATAATGGAGTGCGAAGCATATGTCACTCTTGTGAATCAAATTGGCTAGAATCATAATTCGGTATTTGATTTATACCCACTGTTTTTTCTTACCATATTCGCCGAGCATCTTGTAAATCCTATTAAACGAATCCTGAGTAATAATGTCTTGTTCTGTAGCTTTTTGCATGATGGATTCAATTCTGATCTGTTTTTGGCGAATCATCTTCATTATCTCTTCGAACATTCCTTTTAGAATTTCAGATTCATCATCATGTTCCATGGTACTTCTAGATAATCATGTTGTCATCATGAGGTTAAATGTTGTGAAATGGGTATTGTATTTACTACATGTTTTTTGTATTACCTCTCGCATAGGTTCCTTGAAATATTATGGTGCCGTATGGATATTATGCCAACTGCATATGTTATGATAGCATGTGACTACGGGCAAGAAGAACAGGTGTTAGATGAATTAAAATCAATGGCTAGAATAAAGGAAGCGCGATGCACTGAAGGCCATTATGACATAGTGGCGGAAATAGAATCTAAGACAATAGATGAAATCAACGCTACCGTTTCTGAAAAGATCCGAAGAATAGATGGGGTTCGTTCCACATTGATACTTCTTGCACAATGCTGATGGCCCTAATGCGTAAATACTTTGAATCATAATATCTTACATGGACAAAGAAGATTCCAGAATGGATGCCAACTTTTTTGAGGGCCTAATAGAATCACTTGCTGACAAGCACTCGCAACTAGACATTAACTTTCAAAAGACTAACATAAAACTACCCGGAATTGAAAAAACTTTGGAAATAGATGGACTTGTAACACTGTCTGTGCATGTAAGGGAATTAACCGATGAAGAAAAAAAGGCTTCATCTAAGAAGAATGTAGTATTGCTGACACCTAAAAGTTAGAGTACTCTCAATATGCGCCTCAACTTTAGTGGGTTGAAGCCAAAACGCAGGCCCACTTTGGAATGAATACTAGTAGTAAGAAGGCGCTCGCCCTTGTCATATAATGAAAACATCCACCCATTTTTTGTAAATTTCTTCACTAGGCGGGAGGCCTCCAAAAATCTCTTTCCTTTGATTGTTTTTGCCTCAAATAGATTGGATAATTTCAAGTTGGTTTTCTCAAATCCTGATAATTCAATCTCAAATGATTTGGAATTTCTGTCAAGTGACATGACTGGTTTCCCATCTATGCTTATTGTTATCTTTCCATCGCTTATCATGTCCAGCATCATCTCGCTGATCATGGGTAATATACAACTTTATCGAATATAATATTTTTTTAATGCATCAATTCAAACGTGGTAAAATAGCATATCATACTTTCAAGTATTTTTTAACAAGTGTCTTTGACTAAATCATGAGTGCAAATACCATCAAGAAAGCAAAGGCTTTGGCTAAAGATGGTATGGTCAAGGTGGAGGAAGATCTCTATCAAGTAAAATCTTCCAGTGATGCGGCAAAGTCTTATTTTGTAACCTTAGAAACTTGAGAGTGTGAAGGGTTTAAGAATTTTTATAAATTCCATCATGGTAAAGGTCTGAAGGCGAATTGTCCACATCTTGAAGCAGTAAAACTCTTCAAAAAAATGTATGAAAAAAAGTCTGTCAAAGAAACATGGACATTAATTGTGGCACTCTACACATATGAAAAAGATTTCAGGCTATATGTTGATGAGAGTTTAGAGTGCTCAGTAGTCTTTTGTAACTCCAATGTTAGTACAAGTTATGGTGCATTTTGTATCTCATCGCGAATCAGCGGAAAATATGATTCTATTAGTTCTCCAATTGATAAAATCTCATCTGATTTTGCTTCTCTGCCGTGTATCATTTTGAAGGCAGTAAGGCATGTGCCAAGCATCTGACCCACTATGCAACCATATAGAAAATCAAACTCACTGCTAAATTTCCAATCATTTTTGAATTTTGTATATTCTTTCTTCAATGTTGTAATCCCGATTATTATGCCATGAATTGTTTCTTCTAAATATTTTTTAAATTCAGGGTTGAGAGACATGAAGTTACAATCTGGAGGTCAAGTATTAAATGAACTTATTAATAACTCATGATCAAAATTCTGATCTTCTAAGTTACGAAGATCCTTTGTAGAGAATAAGGTATTCATTGTAGTTTTCTCTTTCTTTTTTAGCCTTTAATGCATCTTGATATCGTTCGTAATGTTTTATTAGGTAAAGTCTTCTGCCAAGTGATTCAAAGTAGTCAATACTGCATAGGTTAAATCCAGAATCTGGAGTAAGTGCTTTCTTTTCTTCTTCTGTAACGTCTACACTCAATTTAATTGCATGATATACTTCATGTCTCTAAAAACCTTTAGGGACTAATCTGCATCTAATTATTACTTAAGATAATCTCATGAAGATCTTCTGGTTTTTCTACAATGTAATCAGGATTTGCCTTTTGAAGTGCGGCTCTCGTGTTGTATCCCCATGAAACACCAATGACTCTTATGCCTGCCTTTTTTGCAGCCTCGATATCTCTTATCTCATCTCCAACGTAAATTGGATCATTGTGGGGGATTGTTTTCTCCTTCATCAATTTTTTGAGTAATCTGCTCTTGCCATACATCGCCCTTCCAGTATATACAAAATCAAATAACTGCAGGTCGTTATTTTTTAAAAATTCCATTACATTTTCTCTTGAATTCGTAGTCAGTATGCCAAGTACGCATCCGTTCTCTCTTAGCTTTACAAGTGCATCCTTGATCTCTGCTGATGCCTGTAGATGAACTATCTCCTTATTCATCTCAAATCTTATCTTTCTTACAACGATAGGTATCTTGAAGATTGAAATTCCCAAATGTTTTAGTACCTCGCTGGGCTTTTTCTCTCGAAGTTTTGGAAGATCGCTTAGAGGTATCTTGCGATATCCGTAATGGTCAGCAAATTTATTGGCTATTTTTATCACGACTGATAAGGTATCTGCTATGGTACCGTCGAAGTCGAAGACTATTGTAGGCATTAGAATCTCGCACTAAAAATCCCTTAAAGACTGTTGTGAATCTATGGACTTTAATTCATTAGTTTGTTAAATTGACCCATTTTACGAATAATTTGATCTGTCACATGAAAAATCAGGTTAAAAACACGAAATGGGTAGTACACAAGTAAATTAATACAAGTGACATGACGGTGTATGTTTTTTAGCTTGGAAAAACTATTGTTGAGTGTAGCAAACATGCCATCTAAAAGAATAATATCTTGAGGTTTTATAGTACGAAAAGATGAGAAACTCCTCTCTTCTAAACGAGGCCTATGAATTGTGTGAAGAAGGCAAATACATGCTTGCCTTGGAATACTATGATCTTGTGTTGTACAAGGAGCCGCACAATGTAACTGCCCTGATAAATAAGGGTGTCACACTTCAAAACTTGGGGAAAGTCAAACAATCAATCAACTGTTACGATGCAGCCCTTGAAATAGACGCACATAACGTGGATGCGCTTGTAAACAAGGGCTCTGCATTCCATACTCTAGGTAAGTATCACCATGCAATTGATTGCTATGACAGGGTTCTTAAGGTTCAACCCAGATACGCTATGGCAATAGCATACAAGGGACTGTCATTGGGAGAGCTTGGCATGTTAAAGGATGCCATCAAATGTTTCAACTCTGCTCTCAAAATTGATAAAAAATATGATATTGCTCTAAACAATAAAGCCCTTGCTTTGGAACTGTTGAAAAAAAATTCCAAGTTAAAACCAAAACTACACAAAATCGATTGATATAGATAAAAAAACAAGATTTTCTAAAATTAGTTTTGCTGGGCATAATCTACAAACTTACCAATTCCATTCTGAAGCGCGTAGCTAAGTGAACTATCAGGAACAAAACTCAGCATCCACGAAAGAAATCCCGATGCCTTCAAATCCAAGCTAATATTTGCCATGGTTCCCATTCTAGGTGCGCCGTCAAAACCCCATGTTTTGTTCAACTCTGTCGTCAACGTGGTTCCTTTGAGATCACCTGATATCACCTGTACTGTGTATGTACCATTTGGTGATTGCTGGTATACAGCTTGGGTATCAAAGAAAACTCCATTTATGCCTGCATTCATATCTACCAAGTTTGTTTGGTTATTTAGTAACTTGACATATCTGACATTATCTGGAAAGATCTGTGGATAGTTTTGTATGTCAGATATCACTGCAAGCAGTGATTGCTCTCTCACGTTTGCCACTGTTTGTACATCAATTACACGGTCAGCATATGATAATGGTATGCTTGGAACTAGCACGATAAATGCTATTAAACCAAAAATGAATTTTTTTGATCTACATGTGGATCTATGTAGTAGCATGGTATACAACACCTGCTCGTATTGTAGAACTTGTATGCATGATATAGTACATACTGATATCAGGTAAAGCAACTGTTGTAAACATTGTAATGACGCGGATCGGGTTTCGAGGTTCCATGACTTGCGTTTTACTTTGTAATATATAATCTATTGGTATGCAAATCATTTGTATCCCACCTAATACAACATAAGACATGCGTAAACTAGATCTAAAAGATAGTATTGGGGCACTAATCTTTCTTACATCAAAATCGTTGGAGGGAGAGGCAGAACATGAGATCAAAAGCAAATTGGGCTTGACATCAAGTCAATGGAAGATTATTTTGATACTAAACCTGTTTGATGGGCTAAGTCAAAGGAATCTTGCTGATAAAATCTTATGCTGATAGCAGTACTCTTGTACCTGTAATAGACAAAATGGAAAAAAATGGATTACTTGAACGAAAACTAGATCTGAAAGATAGGAGACATAACAGGTTGTATCTCACAAAAATCTGAGTCTATTGTTGATTCTATTATGGGAATAATCCTTCAATTAAGGAAGATACTGTACAAGGGATTATCAAGGGGTGATCTAGAATTAATGCGACCAGCTTTGATGAGAATAATTGACAATGCGGATAAACTATTAAATAAATCTAAATCTGCAAAATAGATTGATAATTAGTTTATTCATATTTTTGAATATTGAGTATCTAAGACTTGGGACTAATAATTTTCTACAATCTGGGCATCTTTTTTATTCAGGATATCGCGCCTGATAATGACGTATTTATTGTTGCCCGTGATTTTCAAGATCAGATCATACCCACTTTAAATTTCTCAAACCATTTCCATTTTTGGCAGACTAATTTTATTAGAAGAGATGTAAGTCATAAATACAGACATAATGTTAAACTCTGAAAATATTTCCAGTTTCGGTGTGATTAGAAAATACGCACCTTCCCTCATGGGGGACATAAAGAATTGAGGACCAATGCAATGATGATGGGGATACTTTTGATAATTGGCGGAGTGATAGATTACGCTGTTACTCCACAGATTGTAAATAAAGTAAATACGCTCACAAATAGCCTTGAAACCGGCTTTTTGCCTTCGATGGGTAACTCTGGGGTCGATTCTGTGTATGCACCAAGCCTTACAGAAATCAATTCCAAAGTTGTCCAACTTAGTTCTGTTCTCAGAATGATAGAAAAGGTTTCTGAGTATAGCTCTTGGTCTACCGTGGTTGCAGGGATGGGTACAGTGGCCTTTGGCGTGTTTGCAAAAAATAACAGAGATCAAAAAAATAATGCATCTCAATACCGTTCAGAGGCATTTGAGATACTAAAAATAAGGCTGGCCAGAGGGGATATCACTAGGGAAGAATTCAATAAACTGAAAAACGATGTTGCATAGATCACAGTTTAAATCTTTTGACAAACACTGCATGACTGTCTGACGAAGATCATATTGTTGAATATTGTCCAATCTATGAAATTGATTTTTAATGCTCATGGTAACACCAGCCAATTGTGACAATTAAATCGAGACATGCTATACCATGCGACATAATTATACATGCCGTAATGTAATGTAATATGATATGATGAAATATTTCACAATGATTTTGCTTTTACTGCCCATCTCAGTTTGTTATGCACAACCAGCTGTTTCGGGATCTGTTCTAATTTTCTATATCACAGATGAGAATTTGGTCACAGATCATAGGGGCATCATGACGCTTTCAACAGACGGGTTGGTTGATTTTACTATCGACGGAACGCCAATACCGGGCCCTTCTAGCATGGTAGAGACTGGCGTTGATACCGGTGAATTCCAACTTGAACTCACTTTACCTTCTTCTGTCAATGGACAGCCACTTCAAGATGGAGATGTGGTACTCATGACATATCATCAACCTACCGATAATTCTGGGAACCCACAAACAATAACTCAGTCAGTAGTTTTGAGATCTATACCTTCAAGCCCAGTAGCACAGCCTTCGGAGCAAAGCGTTAACATTGGCCATTATTTTACACTTCAGCTTTATGCGCCAAATTATAATTTGGATTCGCAGGTACCTGACGACATTCCACTAAACTTGGTCCGAGTTAACATTGGTGGGGTGCATACCACGCTTGCAGATTCTGCATTTGATATAGGTACTGGTACTCTCAGAGAAACTGGACCAAATACTAACATTTTTGCAGCCACCTTTAAGATACCGCGAACGATTGATGGTTTTCCAGTTGAGATTGGCTCTACTATGGAATTTACATTTGGAGATAATTCGCAACCAATCCAATCTGAATCCCACATATTTGTAATGATTGGCGCACATTATCAGAATACTGTACCTACAGTACCAAGTCTTTCTGCCCCGCCAAATATCACCGTTCAGACTACAAGCACATCTGGGATCAGCGTGAATTTCTTCAATTATACTGTGCTTCAAGGACTAGTAAACCCGGTTTGTTATCCATCATCGGATTCCATGTTTCCTATTGGCACAACCCCAGTTACCTGTTCTGCGATAAACCAAGCAGGAAACTCTGTTCTAAAATCATTTTCTGTAACAGTAACCCAAGAAAGTAGTCATATACCTTATTGGGTAAAAAATCTGGCAGGCTTTTGGTGTAGTGAAAATATACAAGACAGTGACTTTAAGGCTGCCATTCAATTCCTTAACTCGAATAAAATAATCACTATCCCTGAGCCACAAGACAAGACTTCGCCCATTGATAAATCTGGCATTTGTTTATGGTCTGAAGGGAAAATCACTGATAATGAGGTTGCAAAATCATTTTATTCTATTATCCGATAGGATTTAATTCTGAAACTGTGGACCTATGCTGATGAAGGCCACTTTTGGGGCTGGGTGCTTTTGGTGCATCGAGAATGAATTTAGAAAGATCAAGGGAGTTACATCTACAGCAGCAGGGTACATGGGTGGAAAACAAAGTAATCCAACTTATGAGGATGTATGTTCGGACCAAACCGGACATGCAGAAGTAGTTCAGATTGAGTTTGACCCATCTGTTATATCCTATGCTCAGATCTTAAACATTTTCTGGCATTGTCATGATCCTACCTCGCTGAACAGGCAAGGCCCTGATGTGGGTACTCAGTATAGATCAGTGATCTTCTGTCATGATAAAGATCAAGAAAAGGAGGCAAAAGAATCAAAAGAACAACTACAAAACTCAAAAAACTTTGGGAAGAAAATTGTAACTGAGATACTGCCTGCACCGGAGTTTTACAAGGCCGAAGAATATCACCAACAATATTACGAAAAATGCGGTATTGTGTGACCTTTGTTGATCCATTCTATTAGTATGTCATACAGCAGTGCAAGACCACGGTCCATGTTTTTATCGATATGCAAAGTTTAACTCATGATGACCTGTCAGGTAAAAAAGCATAACCGTACGCAGTGTACTACAGCTAGCTATATGGTATGGATGGTTATCATAAACAAAGA
>DAHUYT010000041.1 GCA_027315065.1 Nitrososphaerota archaeon
CACATCATGGTAGATCTTTTCAGGTATTGCAGTAAGGAACCCGTGCAATACCTTCTTGTACTTTCTTGCAGTCTGGGGACTCTTCATCGAGTCAAGAAATAACTGGTATGGATCGTGCCTCTCCGTTATCCTGTCCATTGGTATTTCCAACGTATAACATATTCCATGGAACTATTTTAAGCCCAAGAAGGGTACTGGGTCTAGAGGGGTCCGGACCATTGGACAGCTGGTACTGCAGCATTGGCAACCTCAATCTTGTCACAAATCTTGGATGGTATTTTCTGACAAGGCTGAAAAGCAACAGGACTGTCAGGTTAGATACCGGAAAAGACATCCCAATAAGTGATGTTTCAATACCAAAGCATGGTAGAACAGTCTACCTCAAAGAATATGGAACCATAAAAGTATTCAGGACAGTCTCCAAAAACGGAGACGCTGAGTACTGGGCAACAAACAACCTGTCAATGAGTGTAAAAGAAAGAGAGGAGCTTGCAAAGCAGGGATGGTCAATAGAGGTGTACCACCGCGGAATCAAGCAGTGCTGCGGCGTTGAAAGGTCGCATGTCAGAAAGGCAAGATCGATAGTCAGTCACATACTTTTGTCTGTCAGGGCTTTTCTGCGCCTTGAGGCATACCGGATAGAAACAGGGACAAGTTGGTATGATGCAAAGAGTGCCATAATCCGGTATGCGATACGGAGCTATCTATCCAGCCCGTTCTGTCATTTGGGCTCAACTGCGTAACTCCTATCAGTATTATATATTAACTTGTATAAGCAGAACCACCAAACAAATTCAAAATGATCTGCAAAAAATGTAAAAACGAATTTGAAATGACAATTGCTATTCAGTGTAATTGTCGCCTAGAGTTACTTGATGATTAAGAGTAGTTTTGATAATGGTTCCACGATTTATCTATTTCTGTCCCAATGACAATCGCAATTGCATCCATCTTTGCATTTCCCTCTTTTACAATCAGAGCACATGTCCTGCCTCCAAAAATGGTCTGCTTCCATGAAATTATTGACCCCTTGAATCAGACAGGCTTTTTGTCGTTATTGTGGAACTGTCATTTCTCATCTTCTGTTTCCCTGATCTCTTCTTGAGCATCTTGCTCGACTTGCTCTAATTTATGCGTCTCTTCATTCATTTCTTCTTGCTCGGTTTGGCGTTTTTCTTTGGATTCCTCACTTTTGGATTTCAACAAGGTTTTGAAAAAATTCTTTGTCATTTTTATTCCTTATATTAGTACGTGACGATACTAGTTAAGATATATGATTCATACGATGAAAACTTAATTTGTCACCCTTGCCATTATGTCAGATGGATGTTCCACAGTCAAGCCTCTTTTAACAAAGAACCTAGAAATATTTGTGATATCTCTTTGAAGAAATTCTTTTGCATTTCTGTGTCGTATGTCAACAGCTGATCCTAGATCAAAAAGAATCAAACCGTTTTCTGTTTTGAAAATATTGTATTCTGAGAAATCAGCATGCACAAGCTCGGCTTTTTTGTATAACTGTGAAATAATTGAAATTGAATCTTTATAGTCCTTTTCATCAACTTCTGATTCTACGAGAGTTTTTGCCGGAACTCCATTCTTTCCTACAAATTCTAGTACCAAGACGTTTTTTAGAACGCGGATTGGCCTGATTGATGGAATGCCGCTTTTAACACATTGGGTCAGGTTCCGAAATTCTTTTTGTGCCCAAATCTCTACTAAATTTCTCGTGCCTCTTTTTATGCGTGAAAATCTTGGATCATCTACAAGATAGGGTTGTCTTTTTTTAAAATTTGATGCCGTTACTAGATATATCTTGAGAGCGATGTTATTCCCATCAGGATCCACGGCCCAGTACATCTTGGATTCCTTACCTGAGCCGACTATTCCATTGACATATGATATGGTGCCTGAACTTATCAACTTGGACAGAGTCATTATAGATGTCTTGTCTAAGACATCATCCATTACCTTTTTTTTGTCAAAGACATCCTTTGCAGATGCTCCGCGTCTTTCATTTTTTGAAAGTTGATTATCAATGCGTCTTGCAAATTTTTTTCCTGGCTCATCAGGAAATAATGTAACTTCTGACATCTATTGTATACGGGTTCATTACTAATAACCGTATGTGAAGAGTCATTTGTGAATGGCCATCAGAGAATCTTCTCGTGTCGATATCTGTTTTTGATATATCTGGTATGATACTGCTCATGAGATAAAACGGATTTCATCAGCCCATCGTAGATTTTTTTTGGCACGCCAAAATATTGATAGATTCCTCCATGATGAAATTCTATTTCCAGTATCTGTTCTGACTCGTCATAGCCAACTGATTTTAGATCATTAGACTTGATCCGTGTTCTGTCCATATTTGATCATGTTTTATGGAATCATCTAAATCATTGGTTCAAGTACTATGAAACACATCCTGTTTTAGCATATTTAATCAATCATATTATTGATCTAGAATGAAGATGCAAATCATATGTAATCCTAGTAGTAAGTTTGGTGCATGTTTCGAAATCAATTTTAATGAGGCAAAAAAAGGTTTTCTGTGGATACAGTAACTTATGATGATTTTACCAAATTGGACATTCGCGTGGCAAAAATAATTGAAGTAGAAAAGATCCTAGGAAAGTCCAAAATCATAAAAGGTGTTATAGATTTAGGCTATGAAAAAAGACAAGTGATAATTGGAGGTGCGGAATACTATCAACCAGAAGAACTGCTAAACAAAAAAGTCATAGTAATATCAAATTTGGAACCAAGAAAGATTGCTGGTGTGGAATCTAATGCAATGCTTTTGGCTGCTGATCTAAACGACAGACCTTTTTGGCTCACTGTGAACGAAGATGTCCCTCTTGGGACCAAGATAAAGTAAATTATTTAACTCACAGTTGAATTCTGTGGGGTGATTATCTTACCTGGATTGAGTGTATTGGTAGGATCAAAGAACTGTTTCACTTTTTTAAAAACTGAATATATGTCATCTCCGTATTGTAGCTTTACAAATTCTGATCTTGCAAGACCATCGCCATGTTCGCCTGTTATGGTGCCCCCAATGCTTATCACACCAGAGAAAAATTCTTGCGCGATATTCTTGATGAGTGCACTGTCTTTCTTCTTTAAAATTGGTCTTATGTGTAAATTGCCATTGCCGGCATGACCATAAATGACAACTCTCATGGGGTATCGAGATGTTAAATATTTGACTAGATCCAGTAGAAGCGGTAGTCGATGTACAGGAACTGTGGAATCTTCTATTATGGAAAAGACTGTTTCTTGTTTTGAAATGCTATTCAGGCTATATGTTAATGCCAAGTTTCTAAAAGTCCACCATTGGGCTATCTGATTATGTCTGGTAACGGCCAAAATTGTTTTACCTGATGATATCTGTTGTGTCTTAACTCTTTTTTTAAATATTTTATCGTCAAACTCTACAAAGAGCAAGCATTTTGTCCAATTTGGAATCTTGTATGTAATGTGTTGAATGATATTATGATCGATCATTTCAATAGCAGAAGGACCAAGTCTTAAAATTTTTGGCACGTCAGTAACTGCTTCTTTTAGTGTCTTGTATGCAATTATCATGAGAACAGCTCGTTTTGGAAGTAAGAAAGTCTTGAGCTTGGCAGATGTGATTATTCCAAGGGTCCCCTCAGAACCCGCCACGATTTTTTGCACATCTGAATATGATGTAACCTTGTCAATCCTGTAACCACAAGAATTCTTTGATACACACGGAAATCGTTTTTGAATTTGTGGCGTTATCATGCCGAGAATTTTTTTTGTTGCATGATCTTTCTTGGGAAGAATCATGATCTTTCCCTTGGATGTAACCATTCTTACTTGGATCAAATTGTCTATGGTACTGCCATATTTTAATGAGTGACTCCCACTCGCATTGGTTCCTATCATTCCACCAATGGTACAGAATGGACCAATTGATGGATTTGGACCAAAAAATCTTTCAT
Organism: Nitrososphaerota archaeon; assembly: GCA_027315065.1. GTDB lineage: Archaea > Thermoproteota > Nitrososphaeria > Nitrososphaerales > Nitrosopumilaceae > Nitrosotalea. The sequence goes on from DAHUYT010000041.1 coordinate 3,975, forward strand.
GTTTTCTCAGTGTATTGTCTAGTTCTCCCTTGAAAACACCACTTCCAGTCTGTACAAACCCTCTCCCAATCTTGATTTTATCAAAGTGTTTCATATCTAAAATAATTCCAGTCCCAAGATCTCCTCCAACAAGACCAGTGCCGGCACCTCTTGGCGTGACAGAAATTTTATGGCGTAGGGCAAATCTGAGAATCTTGATGATCTCTTTTTCATTCTTCGGAAAAGCCACTGCGAACGGTTTTACACTGTAAGAGCTGGAATCAATCGAATAAAGATCTAACGTTTGCTTATCCAATGATATCTTACAGGATGCAGTTTTTGCAAGTTTTTTACCTATATAGTGTCGCAATATGTTATTTCTTGACGCCTTGGGTTAAAAAACAATTTAATTCTCACAAAGATTTAATTTAGATTGTATAAGCTTTTTTCATATTGAATTTTCTAGGGATTAATGTAGGCAGTCTTCTCAATCCTAATGATAATTCTAATCCATTGATGTGGCTGGTGTGGATTGTTCCAATATTTGTCTTCATGCTTTATGGGCAAAAGATCCAATTGCAGATCACTTCTTCTGAAATTAATAAATCCCTTGAAAAATTAAAAACATATCGAGATGATACCAGGAAAGAATTGATAGATTATATCAAGAATACCATAAAGCCAAATCAGGATATATCGCCTAGGCTTGACCGGTATCTTGAGTACTTTACGATAATGCCAGTTGATATGGATCCAAATGGAATTGTTTCTAAAATCAGGCATATAATGAGAACGCGTGAGGACTTTACACGGGAACAAATTAAAACACTGGCTCCCGAATTGAACCTGCTTGAAGTAAGCAAGATAGCAAACATACTTGAAGTAGTTACGACAATACACCTACTTTACAAGAGCGTAAGACACCTATTCCTAACTGCAAAAAAACAAAATAATTTTCCTTTGATTCTGCCTCTGCAAATGATGATACCTTTTATCATGGAAGAAGCAGAAGCTCTTAGAACTGCGATACCTGCGTTCAAACAAGGTCAACCAATTGGCGATGGTATAGGCCCAATGATTGTAGGTAAAATGATGCTTGATACCAAGAAAATGGAAGCCGCGTATGAGACAATTTGGAGCGAAAAGGAACTAGAGGGCAGGAAACTAGTGCTAATGAAAGCAGACGGTCCAACTTGCACTGTGGGAAGACCGGGGGAAGCAACTGAAAAAATCATATCTGAAAAAAAACCTGATATCATTATAATGATAGATGCAGCTCTAAAGCTAGAAGGGGAAGAAACTGGATCTGTATCTCAGGGGTTTGGTGCAGCGATTGGTGGCATTGGCACAGAAAAATTCCAAATTGAAGAGGTAGCTACCAAACACGGTATCCCGATATATGCAATTGTGATAAAACAGTCAATCAAAGAGGCCATTACGTTGATGAAAAAAGAAATTGCGGATACTTCTGAGAAAGTAACATCTCAAATTTGTGATATAATAAAAGAAAACACAAAAACAGGTCAATCCGTTATGATAATTGGAGTTGGAAATACAATGGGTGTATCACAGTGATGTTTTCTAGGAAAAAACAGGAGATCATAATTCCATATAGTGTTGAACAATGCACCTCATGCAGTATGATCAAAAAAAGAAAATTTGTAGAAGGTGATTATGTCTTTAAGATTATTGGTAAATGCTCCTCTTGTAATAATGGGCAGATATCTATATCAAAAATCTTCGGTGAAGTAGTCAAATAGTCGTTACGGTAACTCCATTTTCCTGAGGTATGAATGTGTGCTCTGCTTGAGCTACTCTTTGGTTATTTGCTTCTACCAAAATAGGATATGATCTGACAATTTTATTCTGAATCAATTTATCTAAAAGGTTTCTAACAGTTTTTTCATCCCATTCGGGCATGAACCATCTTAATGCAAATGGTAACATGTTGAACCTTCGCCAGATAAAATCGATGAGCTTGTTTACATCATTATCTTTTGAACGCTTTCTTGTAGCTAGTGAAAAAATATTTCTTGTCTTGCCCTCTCGCACAAACCCTAGACCATCTCGCGTTGTGACAAATGGCTCACATGCATATGCTTCTGTTGACTGGAAAGAAAATGATCCAATCGACCATATGTTTGGAACAGATTTTCCTGCATGAATGGTGAACTGTTCAAGAGAATGACCGCTAAGGTTTGCAATTGGCGTACCTCCCATTTGCCTTACCGTATTTTCTATAATTTTTCCAACATCGCTTGATTTTGTACCGACTCGTATGATGGAGATTGCTTCTCTTAGTGCAGATTCTGCGGCTTGTACGAGATAATCATATTTTGGATCATAACACACTGTTACTGCAGTATCTGCAATGTATCCGTTTATCTGCACACCTAAATCAATTTTAAGCAGATCAGTTTCTTTGACAACGATACTGTCATTTGGTTCTGCAGTATAATGCGCCGCGATCTCATTTAAGCTGGTATTTACAGGAAAAGCACATTTTCCTCCTTTTTGCTCTATCTCCTTTTCAATTGATTCACAAACTTCTAGCAGTGTTGAACCAACATGGTATTTTTTTCTGGCGCTTTCTCTGACTTCAGCGGCAATTTTACCAGCATTGATGTAATCTTGAACCTGCATTAGTTTATCATTGAAAAGATTTGTTATTTAAAATCATCATCTCATATGAGAAGCTTAAATTGGGGACTTTTTTGTGCAATCAACATCGGGATCGTGGTCTAGCTTGGTATGATGCGGGTTTTGGGTACCTGAGGTCGTCGGTTCAAATCCGGCCGATCCCATTTTTTGTATTTTATATCATTAAAATCCTCATTTTAATTTCAATTAGTTATTATCTTACTTTCACAAACTATGATGAGTCAGGCGATGAAGAAGAGTTAGAGACATGATGAAAAGATGATTGTGAATTCAGTGACTCTGAGTACTGGCATAACTATTTATTGAAATTTTTTATTCCAAATAATATCTTGGGATTTGAAAAGCGCGAAATCTTACTGATCCTGGGAGTTTTGTTTCTGATGGTGGGATTGCTACTGTTTCTGGCCCCAATATATGCGATAATGGTTGCAATTATAGTATACTTTGGGATTAGGGTGTTTGTTGGAAGACGAAAGAAACAGATTCAAAAAGCAATAGGTGAGGGAGTATGCGCTCACTGTGGCGAAAGGATAATCCAGAACAAGTGCCCCAACTGTGATGAAACAAAGCCTAGTTAATATCTAAAATTTTATATCGCGGTGACAAATCCTACGAACAGATTATAATGAATTATAGGCAAGTTTACATGATGTGGTTAAAGACATATTGGGGATTAACAAGTAGCTCAACTTTTCCACAATCAACACCTAAAATTGTAATCCCTGTGATAGGATGGTAACACAGATGAGATACTTGAGATCCTACGCTATTGTCATCTTTTTAATTCTAATCTTGATTGGACAAACTTACTCTGCTTTAGGCCAGACAGCTCCTATCGCAAATCACGTAGTGATAAATGAAGCTGATATAAACCCAGTTGGAGATGATACCAAATATCCAATAGATTGGGTAGAACTCTACAATCCTACTCCTGGTACTGTTGATATTAGTGGATGGACCATTGGTGCAACAACCGGACTACGGCAAAACTATGTGATACCAAGTAACACAATAATTCAGAGCAAACAATTCATGCTCTTTACATATGGCCCAATGTGGTTTCCTCATGCAGGAGCAGTTATACAACTAACTAATGCTAGCGGGACAGTAATTGATCAAACTCCGCCGCTGTCTGATCTTCAAGGAGGCGGAGGTTCGTGGCAACGATTAGCCGATGGATATGATACGGGTTCTTCAAGTGATTGGGTTTACAAAATGGCTACTCCGGGATCATCTAACGGTCAACTCGCTGCAACTTCCACTGCAGTTCAAAATACGATGACGGTCACTACTGACAAAACCAATTATATTTTTGGGGACACTGTAACAATAAGCGGCAAGGTCTCGACATTTCTAACCGATCCTATTTTAGGATATCCTATGTCGGTTAACTTGATAGTATCTGGTCCATCTGGTTTTCAAAAAATATTCACTCTCTATCCTAACACTAATCTACAATTTAGCACGTCTTTGACAACTGGTAAGATACTGGGATTTTCAGAAGGAAATTACACAGTCTCAGCATCGTATGGAGGAATCACAGCGTCATCTGCATTCATGTTAAGTTCCACGCCATTTGTTCCTCCTGCTCAGGCAGCTCCAGTTACCATATACATGTCCACAGCCCAATCAAATTACACTATATCACAACCAATCATGCTCAATGGAACTGTTTCTCAAGTTATTCCACTGACCCCTGTGGCCTACAAAGTCTATGACCCCAACGGTGCCATGATATATCAAGGAAGTCTTTTTCCTGATTCCCAAGGTCATTTTACTACCTATAATCAATACCAATATCATCCAAGCACATCTGGAATCATGATAAACAGCGTTACTCCAATTTATGGAAAATATACAATTACTGCAAATTATGGCACTGCGACAACTACTTCTTACTTTACATTGGTATCTCAGCAAGCGCAAACCTCACCACTGATGGTATCAACTGACAAACAAGTGTATGGTCTTGGAGATACTGTAAAGATAAGTGGACGCATCAAACTGGCAGGCATGCAAAATTCTGGACTTTCTCCCACTCTGGAAATATTACAATCATCTATAGTGTCAGGGACTTATGCTCAAGCAGGTGCAACTCAAGGTATTACACCGCAAACTCTTGACGTTAAAACATTTGTCAATATACAACCAGATAACACATTCACCTATAATTTTGTAATTCCAAGCGAGTCGGTCAGACTTGGAAATTACAGGGCCATACTGTCAACATCATCTGCACAAACAGAAGCTGATTTTGTAGTTGTAGCAAATCCAAGCACTTACCAACCTGCAGCACAAACAGGTCCATTAACTATGAATACTGACAAGACACTGTATGCATATGGAGATTCGATTGTTATTTCGGGTCAAGTACAGCCTAACATGATAATTCAGGGATCTCAAATCCAAATATCAGTTTTCAATTCTACGGGAGGTCAATTATATTCTCAAACTTCGTTTATCAGCGGCTCAGCTATTAGTCAATCTACGCCGTTGGCGTTTTTTGCATATCCAGATAGCAGCGGAAACTTTGTTGTCACACAGTCTCTCACTCCTAGTATATTTACTGCTGGCATGTACACCCTAAAAGCTTCATATGGTAACCTTCAGGTGTCGACTACCTTTTCAGTGTACAACCCACTTAACACAGGCAGCCAAGGCCCTATCGTGGCTAATCTTGACAAACAAGTGTATGGAGTAGGTGATACAGTTCATCTAACTGGAAAAATATCAAGCCTAACGGGAACTTCTGCATATACATTGAATCTCATACAACCTGATGGGAAAATAATCACTAGTAATTTAGCGCTGAATAATGGACTTTTCTCATGGAATTATACAATCCCACGCCAAGCGACATTTAATACTGCTTCTACACTTACTACTAATGAAGCAGCATCATCTAGCGCAACCTCGCAGACAAGTTTGTATGGGATCTATGGCATAACAATAAACTCTGACTATGGCAATTTGCAATTGTTCTTCCAAGTATCACAAAATCCACAAAACCAAACTGCTATCTCTCCATTTACTATAGAGACCGACAAGCCAGCATACATGAGTACTGATGTACTGGATGTTTTAGGACAAACATTACCGCAACCAAATACTGCATCTCAATCTATTAACAACCAAGTTCAAATATCGATTTATACTCAAACTGGAGAAGAAATTTACAGTGGTTTTGCCAATCTAAATCGGGGAGGCCAATTCAATGCCCTAGTACCAATGCAGCCAGGGGTTTGGACAACGGGAACTTACAAAGTTTATGCGCAATATCTTGCTTACAGTGCTCAGACCACATTTCAAGTGACCGACTCTTTTATAATTAGCTCAGGAAAACCCCAACTTTTCATGGCAACAGATCATGCGCAGTACCTTCCAGGCCAGACAGCTCTGATTACGGGCAGAACTAGCTCTATTATATCAATTAACAATGCTTATCTTACATTTGGCTTGGCAAATGATACTATAATCAGTGAGGGACAACCTACGTCACAAAAAGGTTACACGTTACAGCATGCTACAGTATCTTTTGATCAGAACGGTTACTTTAGCTATGATTATAAAATTCCAAAGTCCACCCCTCTTGGAAACTACATTGTATTTGCTCAGGCACCATTTGGGTTCTTCAACGCAACATATCAAGTAGTCAATCAATTACCCCAAGTAAATACCACATTGCAAACAAATGCCACACAAGTAAAGGCTCCGCCTGTAAATGCCACTCAAGTATCTCCGCCATCTACAAATGAAACCCAAGTTACGCAAGAACCAACTATGATTCCAACAAGTGTAGGACCTACACAAAAGAGAACAACACAATCAATGATTGTAGATAAGGAGAATATGATATCAAGCTCACTCATTACTATAAATCTAGGTGAAAAAACTAGCGGTAACCAAACTTATTATCCAAAGGAATTAGATGGGCTGCTTCGCGTAAATCCGGGAGATGAAAATGCAGTTAGTCTTAAGGTGATCTCGCCCAATGGTACTTGTATAATTGGTTTGAGCGCAGGCTGTGATGTATCTCAATCGACATATCAAGGAAGCTCGCTATACCAGGATGTAAAAATTGGAAATGAAACTATTTTGGTGGGATTTTCTGGCTCGGATCAGAGAATACAGCAATTCAGTATTCTCCCGTTTAATGCAATTGATAATCTTCAAACCGGTCAGTGGGATATACAAATAATAAAAAACAATCAAGTATCTAGATTCTACTACCAGGTAACTTATCTAGCAAAATAAGTGCTTGAAAGATACATTTCAAATATCGCATCATTCATTACTTGATGGATCGTAGTATCAGGATGAAAGTTCAAGTCTTTATGTTGCGGCAAGATGATCCGGCAAAATGTACTGCTGCAAAATTGGTGAAATTTGGATTGGTAAAACAAATACGAAAGACAACAGGAAATGCCATGATATTGGATCCCTTTGCAGAAAAGTTAGTCTTGAAAACTGACATGTATATCTTTGACTCTATTACGGCCGTTGATTGTTCTTGGGAGTTGGTGCAAAAAACATTCGCTAGAAGCTTTTCAGGCTTTTCTCGAAAACTACCGCCCTTACTTGCTGGCAATCCTGTAAACTATGCCAAAATAGGAAAGCTTACAACTGCAGAAGCTATCGCGGCAACTCTTTTTATCATGGGATTTGACGACCAGGCTCATGCAATACTGAACAAATTCAAATGGGGGCACACGTTTTTTGATCTCAATCAGGATCTCTTAAAAGACTATTCAAACGCAGATACCAAAGAAAAAACGATTCAAATATCACATGACTATGGTATGGCGCCTAGAATAAATACTGACTCGAACTAGCATGCAATTTGAGCAGCAAAGAAGCCCAAGTTATACGTCTTTCCAAGTAATTAAACTACAATCACGATGATCTTTCCAAGTGGGTAAAGATTTATGCGAGCGTTTTTTCCACAGGATAGGTTTGCATGACATCTGAACATACAGGACTCGTTCGTAGCTTATCTCTGCTAGATATCACCATGATCGGAATTGCCGCCATGATAGGCGGAGCTATCTTTAACTTGGTCGGACCTGCAATGAATGAATCGGGACCTTCTCTTCCAATCGTGTTTGCAGTTAGTGGGGTAGTAAGCCTTTTTACTGCATTGACATATGCCGAACTGGGGTCTGCCTTTCCAGAGGCCGGAGGAGGATATAGATGGGTAAAAGAAGGCCTTCCTAGACCTAACGCATTCATCAGTGGATGGATTGCTTGGTTTGCTCACATGATAGCCGGCAGTCTATATGCCGTCTCGATTGGAGATTTCTTTGGAAGCTTACTTACAAGCTTGGGTGTTGCACCAGAGTATGGCGGCGTACCATTAGGTAAAATCATAGCAGTGGTTTCAATAATTATATTTACATATGTAAATTATAGGGGAGTATCACTTACTGGCAGAATCGGAAACGGCCTTACAATTGCACAGCTTGCAATAATTATAATTCTTATAGCCTCTGGATTGTTTGCAGTAGGTTTTGTTAACCACAGTTGGGCAGACAACTTTCGCAATTTTGTACCACATGGGATGACTGGATTTATTTTAGCCATGGGCATTACGTACATAGCTTTTGAAGGATATGAAATAATTGTACAAACAGGCGAGGAGGTAAAAAACCCAAAGAAGAACATACCAAGAGCAATCTTCATTGCGCTTGGGACTGTGACTGTACTGTACATTGTATTTACATTTGTTTTTGTTGGTGGACTCCAGTCTAATGTTATTGGAAAGGAGGTATGGCAATACATTGGAGGCTATCAAGACTTGGGAATTGGAAAAGCTGCCCAGTACTTGATACCATATGGCACAATTCTGGTTTTTGTAGGGGGGTTAGTGTCAAGTATTGCCGCTCTGAGTGCTACTACATTTTCTTCAAGCAGGGTGTCTTTTGCCATGGGAAGACAATACAATCTGCCATACATTTTCAGTTCAATTCACCCTAAATTTCATACGCCTCACTTTGCAATAACTGCATCGGGCTTTATCATGTTAATAATGGCAGCATGGTTGCCGCTAGAACAGATTGCAATTGCTGCTGGTGTATTATTCCTTTTTCTTTTCACTCAGGTTAACTGGGCAGGGATAAACATTAGGAGACTTTATGGTCACAAGCTTGATTACGGATTTAAGATCCCGTTATTTCCTCTCATGCCGTTGATAGGAATTTTTGCCAAGGCAGGTCTTGCAGTGTTTCTTTTGATATATGATCCACTGAGTTGGGCCATCGCAGTTGTCTGGATATTGATTGGTTTTTCAATCTATAAACTGTACATCTCAAAAAAAGAGATAGAGCACTATGCGCCTCTAGTTGCAAACATTGGTCCTCAACAGAGAAAAGACTATAGAATTATGGTTGTATTTAACAAAAAAACAATTGAAAAACTCGTAACCATTGCTTCGTCTATTGCAAAGGACAAGGATGGGGAAATCTCACTTCTAAATGTGGCAACGATACCACTCCAGATGCCACTTTCAATGGCGCATGGATTTGCTGAACCCATAATGAAATCCTTTGACGACTTGAAAAAGAAGCCTGGCTTCTTGGAGTGTAGGTATCTGGTTAGGCTGTCACATGATACGACCGAAGCGATTCTTGCTACTGCTGAAGAACAGGGGATCAACATGCTCATAATGGACTTCTACGATCTTCGCAATAATCGAAAATTACTTTCTCTTACAACATGTGATGTCGTTGGGGTAAGTATAAAAAAAGAATTCGAAAAAGAACTCTCTCACATAGTGGTAGCATATGATAAAGGAAGACATTCTGATCTTGGTCTTGAAATTGCTACGTCATTTTCAAATTCTACGAACAGTAAGATACGCATTGTACGAGGTGTAGTGGAGTCTCCTGAGGAGGAGCGTGATATCTTGAGCAGGATCAATGAAAAAATGTTCGATCTTGATCTGAAAAAAATCCCTGTTGAAAGAATCTATCCTACAAGTATGGATATTACTAAGGATCTATTACAAAATCTAAACAAAGAGCCTGAAATAGTTATTGTAGGAGCTGGAAATCAACCAGAACAGGCATTTAGTCCAAAGACACTGGAAATTGTTGAAAAATCCATGTATAGTGTCTTTGTAGTGCGTGACTCTAGATTTTCAGAGATACGGGCAAGATACTTTTGGCATGTGATTGCCCCAAGACTTAGGGAAAACAGGTTCATCTACAAGTTGTATCGCACTATGAATGGTCTTGTAAAATCCAGAAAGAAAACGACCTCTCAGGAAGACTATTTCGCGCCCAAAATATAGGGTTCTGTAAACTTACTGGGAGTCTGTTCTTCGTGTAAACTGTCGGGAGTCGTGTCATTTATTTCGGTAATAATCAATAGCATTTGTCTTACAAGATACTCAATTTTTGGATCATTTGGAATAGGAAGACGATATTTTTTACAATATTCTCTTATAGAATCAAGTAAAGATGTATTACAAGAAAGCAATTCTAAATTCAATTTTGTTATAAGTTGCAATTGCGTCTGATTCATTGTATGTATTCACTTGCTGCTTTTTTTGCTCTTTCCAGTGCTTTTAGAAATTCCTGAAGTGCTTTTTCAATATCTTTTGAAACATTAAGGGTTATTTCCTTATCGCTAGTTTTTACTTTCTCTAACTCTTTCTTCAAATTATCAAAGGCTTCACCTTTTGGCAGTTTTTCTATGGTATCAAACAATACATTCAGATCTTGTAACTGACTAATTGTAACATAGTGCAATCTACTTAAAGTTTCAGAAAGAAGGCTTAAGGCATCAAATTGTAATTTTCCATATAGATTATCTTGACTACTACCAATGCTTTTCAATATCTCACTTTGTTGATGTAACATGTTAGCAGTAGAGTTTAATTTTCTTCTATATTCAGCCGAATAGGACAGTTATTTCTCCCCCTTTACTTTGATCTTAATGGTTTTTCCTTCAATAACAAAAGTGATCGTATCAGGTTGACCAAGAACGTCAATTATTGGCTTTGGAATTGAACTCTGATAACCTCTATCCTTGTTAAAATTAACACCAACAGTAAATTCCTTGGCGTCCTTTTTCCATTTGGTCATGAAGAAAATATGTTAACTACGTATAAAAATGTTACTACGTAGTTACGAAAGGTTAATATAACTACGTAGTTATAGTAAATACGTAGTTAATGACAAACAATAATCGTGAG
>DAHUYT010000042.1 GCA_027315065.1 Nitrososphaerota archaeon
TGGCTTGGGATTGAAGGAAGAAACATGGATAATGATTTAGCTCTTGCAAACAACTTGCCAAGCAACTACAAGGGTGTTATGGTAATGAAAGTAGTTCAAGGAAGCCCGGCGTATAAAGCTGGTATACAGGCCGCTACACTTGACCAAAATAATATTCCACATGGTGGAGATATAATAATCGGGGTAGATGGACACAAGATCAAGACAATCTATGATATAATTGATTATCAAGAATCTAGCAAGTCAGTAGGAGACAAGATGACACTTGAGATAAACAGGGGAGGTCATATTATTAACATTACATTAACTCTTGTTGCTAGACCAAGTATACCTCCACAAGCGTAGTTGTTATTTGAAAACAATTGAGGGTGGAAAAAACGCGTTTCATCATGGCTTGAGATTAGCCTTTTATGATCTCTTTTTTTGTGAAACTCTTTTGCAATATGAAAATTGCAGTCAATCTGTTTTTTATCTGAAATATGATATGTAGATTATATGTGATAGACAACATAATCTTGGTAAGTTTTCTAATTCATAAATCACGGTCTTGTTGTTTTATATATTTGCAAGACACAGATTACATTGGCATTACTTTTTATGTATGACTTCATAACTGGACTCCTGTCAAATCACGTGCGCGATTCCATGATTATGATATGATCAATAATAAAAAGTCGATTTTGCAATAAATTCGGAGCTATTTGAGGTCTAAGTTGTAAGTATGCAGATCCTTAGACTTAATAAACCGAATTTGAGATTCTTTCCAATAATGGTAAGGAGAAAAACAGTAAAGCCAAGAACAAGCGGTCCAAAAAACATCACAACTGGGTTATGTCCCAAATGCGGGACTATAGGGAAAATTTTGATCATAGGCGTGATCGGCAGCGAGAAAGGCAAGTGCCAGGCATGCAATTCGGAGTTCAACCTGTAGCAAAATACTGACAAAACCCTCAACAAAATAAACCATAAATTTTTAAGATCCGATCTAGCGCAGACTGAGTATATGGCAGATGGTGCAGAAGAGTCCATTTACGAGCGCGTAGCTAGGCTTGAAGATGAAGTGGCTACACTCCGACATGAAGTGGATATTATAAAAGGCACAATGAGAAACAAGATAGTAAGATATGAACACAGATTGATCAAGAAAGGAACCGACGTTAAATCAATCATTGATTAAACTTTTCCTTAATGCTTCTTATCAAATCTAAGACATGATCAACATCGTCTGCTTCAGGTGCCAACTCCAAATATCTCTCAAATGACTGTAAAGCAAGCTCGTCTTGAAGTAACCTTGATTGCACGATTCCTTTGTCTCTGATCTCGTCTGAAGAATCAGGTAACAGTCCTAGAATCATGTTTATGCAATGCATGGCCATTTTGTAGTTGAAAGATTGCATGTAGGAATTTTTCAGGTTTTTTGTAATCCTGATCAGGATATTTTCTGGTTCTATTTCATTTAGGTAATCTGGACTAAACTGTATACCATTTCCATACGTTGTATCAAGTATCTCTTGCAGGCCATCGACATCTAGTAACATGCCCCCGTTGAAGGGGTCTAGTATCATCTCCTCTGAGTATTTTACAAGAAAATGGCCTGGAAAGCCAACAGGTTTCAAGTCTAAATCTATGTAACTGCCAAGATGAATGTAAATTACTGACAGTGTAATTGGAATGCCACTTTTTTTATCAATCACAATATTTAGAAAGTTATTTCTGGGATTATAGTAGTCATCGCTGTTACCATGAAAACCAAGGTTATCAAACATGTATTCGTTTAACATGGAAATCAAGTATGTTGGATTTTTCACATCGGAAACAGAATTTTGTAATTCTTTTCCCATGAAATTTAATTTTTGAATATAGTGACTCAGATTAAGATCTGAAAATTCTAGAGTCTGAGCAAGTTTCAAGCATTTTTCAATAAGGGAGTATCTGGGGTTCTTTGCAAAAGCAACCCATTCTGCTACAAATGGATCAAAATCGTTCATATTCTTTTAAGATAGGTTTCGGGATTCTTGAGTTCTCTTGTTGTAGGGGGGTCGTCAACTAGTATCTTGTATGCATTCTTACCAATCTTGGCTGACACATACTCTGTGAAATCCATACCCATGCTCTTTCTTACCTGATATGATGATATGTCTGTGTTTGCAAATGTTACCAGGTAATTATGAAAGTCTCTGTCATCTTTTAGTATGCTTCTGACTGCAAATTCTGCCATTCCCTCCATGATTGTAAATGCTGCATGATGAATTTGTATTGGACTGAGCCATCTCTTATAAATGTCCAGCAGATGTGGGATGATTTCTAGTATCTTTGGATCAACTGAGACATTAGTAAACGTCATTACCTCTGGCCCAAGAACTCTGACAATAAAGTTATCAGGATTTAGAGTAAAAAAGAGATTTGTCCTCTGTGCTAATGGATATTCATCTGGTACGGTGGGGAGTTGCAAGTATTCGTAAAGTGTTTTTATTTTAGTGTTATCTAGTGCCAGTATTATACCTGCAAGTTCTTCGTTGATACCATTTATCACGGTAACTGCATTCTTGTTTGTTTCATAGAGGTTCTTTTGTACCGAGTGGACCTGTTCTTCCAACACAGTCATCTTCAAAGCTCCAAGATATCCTGAATTTACTCGATCAAAATTCAGTTCATACGGAACTCCCTGCTTGTGCAACACTATTTGTGGATAACCTGAAAGAACAAATCTGTTTAGGTATATTGCTGACTCGTAAAAATCTCCATACGTGGTAGATATCTGTGAGATGTACCCCTTGGCGTATGTGGAATACACAAGAAATTGTGAAGTATTGTTCTTTGCAAGTTGAGTTATTTTATTGGTATCTTCATGTGCTATTGCGGTGAAGAGTTCATCTACAAACGAAGAGGAGTTTCTTGTAGAAAAGACCTTACGACCCTTCAAGCGCTTGAATTCTGTCAGATCTGGATACTCAACTTTTGTATCCTCTGGAACTGAAATTCCAGTAAATTGATGTACTTTTTGGGCACTATTGGGAAATAACTTGTCTGATATTGCCTTGATGTCCTCAAAGTATATCTTTGAGGAAAATGCCTCGGCTGCCTTTGACTGAGCTTCTTTTATTGTGTTTTCTTCGCTTAATTCAACTGAAAGTTGGTCTAAAAGAGCAAAGGCTAACTCTTCGAACTCATCCATTGTAAATTTGATAATCTAAACCAATTTAACATTAACTTTTATATCAAATGTTGTTAAAAAATAAAAAAAGGCAGTAAGCATCCCAAATACTACGAGATGACTCTAAATTTTCAGTTTCTAATAAAGCTAGTATATTATCTAAAAACATCGCTGTATTATTTTTAATTATGTCCTTGTTTATGTGAAATATTTTTTCTTTATACAACTATTTGGAAAGATTTAACCTCCCCAAATCTGATAAAACCAGAAAAAAAATCCTCGCAAAATCTTTGGTTGAGAAGATTTTAGCATGCTGTAAGAAGAATCCTCCCATCTATGTAGAAATAACCACAAAAAGATGAGGTGAATACATTGGTTTTTAATCAAAAAAAATCTAGTTTGTTTTTATCAATATGTGGAATAATGACATTTTTTGTATTTGCATTAGGTTTGGGTGCGAACTTGGCATATGCTCAAACTAATACTCCTGGTAATGCATTTTATACTCCAGAAACTACCGCATTAACGACCTTTGCTAACTCAATCGCAGGGGCGGCTCCAAAAATAATTGCAGCTGGTGTTCTTCTGGCAATTGGATTTGTTGTAGGTAAAATAGTGGGCAGGATAGTTGAAAAAGCTGCAAAGAAAATCATGCAAAAAACAAACTTGCAAAGCATATCTGAAGTTCACTTGGTAGAAGAAACCATGGGCAAATTTGATTCGGTTCACTTGGTCTCAGCAACAATAAGGTGGTTCGTTTATCTCTTCTTTATAGTTGCAGCAATTAACGCATTACAATTACAACAGCTTACTACTGCAATGACATCACTTTGGTTATGGATTCCAAACCTACTTGCTTTCGTACTTATTGTCATGATAGGTTCTATTATTGCAAACTATGTGATCAAGTGGGTAAACCATGAACTCATGGTAAGACATTATGGTGGTACACGATACATAGGCATAGGAGTAAAAACTGTGATTTACAGTATTGTTTTTGCAGTAGGTCTAACACAAATAGGAATTGGTCAATCAGTAATACCCACACTTGTATCTGCATTCTCATGGAGTATTGCAATAGCAATAGGGGTAGCCATTGCCATAGGTCTGGGATTTACTCTAAAGGATGTGTTACCAGCAGCAATAGCTGGTGCATCTGCACAAAGAACGATATTCAAAGTTGGCCAGAAAATAAAGATTGGTGATATAGCAGGAACAATCACAGCTGCTGAATTGTTGCACATAATTGTAACAAATGAGAAAAATGAGAGTGTGGTAATACCAACAAAAGAACTCATGAACAAGCACATTACCATAATACACAAGTCAGGCAAGGACGTGCTTACAGTCTAAATATGGAAAAACATATCTTTCTGCTCATACTAAAAACATGCAATCATGATATTTCCATCTTGATTTTGATACAATCAAGAACTCCTTATTTTACAAGACTGTAACAAGTTAGCACAAGGGCCTAGGTGAAGTCTTTAGAGTGATAAAGAAGTTGGTCTATTGTCTTGTACCGACTTTCAGTGCTCAAGTTTATTTTTATTTCAAGGATTGCATATTGATTATTTTTTCCTTCTAAAAATAGGTCTGTACCAACATTATTCCATGTGTCAATGCCTAATTTTTCTGCAATTTCCTGTCATTTTTTCATAATACAACCCTTTTCCTGCAATTACATAACGTACTCCACCGCGAGGATCTAGTACATCATTTTTCCTCCTTGGAATGAGGTGAACATGACAATGAAACACGGTTTGGCCTGCGTCCTTTCCGTCGTTAATGCCAACATTGAATCCACTCACACTGGAATCTTTTTTGCCAATTTTTTCCTTCATAGACTCCAGCAACAGTAGACAAAATTTCTGCTCTGACGAGCTCAAGTCAAAGAACGAGGCAACATGTCTTTTTGGTATAACAAGAGTATGAAATTTTGTTACAGGGTACTTGTCTTCCAGGACAAAAGCCAGTTCATTGCTTTCCTTTGATCTATCTTTCAGATTACAGAATACGCATTTAGGATCAGTGTTTTCATAAAGATCCTTCCACGGCCTAAAATCAGTGTCATCACGGTCTCTTTTCTGTGAATTACAAGTATAGCAGTGCCTGTAGGTTTTCTATTATCGTCTCTCCTCCCTTTCAGGTGTTGAGCAAGGAAAAGTTCCGATGCGAATTGTGTGGCATATCAGCGGAGGAAAAGGCACTAGATGTTGACCATATCGTACCTATAAACAACCTAAGAGAACCTGGTACTTCGCGCGAGTCTCTTGCACGATGCTGCCAGATTAGATTTCCCGCTCATCTTCATATTTTTTTATTTTCTGGTTGCACAACGCTATCAATTCGAATCTTTGCTCTTTGGTAATTTCTGCAACATTCAGGACAAATGCCTTGTCTGCATAATCCCCAATCCCATGTTTTTGGAGAACCTTACCTGGCATCGACCTTGTTATTTGTTCATAGTATTCTATCTGGCTTTTATCTTTTTCAAGGAACGCCTCTGCAATCTTTCTTACAGATGCCATGCCATCGTTTTCAAGCAGGACCTTGATCATCACTGGTTGATAGATGTGCTGCATCCGCATCTTGTTTGCAATGAAATCTTTTAGCCGCTCATAGTTCATGATTTGATATCACGTATGGTTTAGTTAGAGAAGGAATCTTCATTAAATATTGCCATCTGTCAAGAATCTAAATCTGTGATTCCCGAATCTAAACAAGGAACAGAAGAGGTAGTCACCACCTGGTTCTCACCTACTTGTTGCAGCAGGCCCTGAAGCAGAATTAATCCAACGATGTGATTTCATCCTTTCCAAAAAATCTTACCACGTTATAGTATATTTAGTATGCATACTATAATGAGGTTATATAATAATAACCAACGTTATTGGATTATGTGAATATGCAAATCAAACACATGCAAAAATCTTTCTCTGCAGCAGGAGATCATGGTTATCAGATAGTTACAAGGAGTATGAAATAATGGCAAATCTATTCCTAGACATAGAAACTGCCCCGAATTTTCAGTCAAGTGAAGAATATTTTAAAATAAAATCAGGTGTAGAGGCAGGTCAAATCAGTCAAGATTCTGATAAAAACAACTTTTGGAAGTATAAAATGGGAGCGTTGAACCCATTTGATGGCAAGGTTACTCTAATCACATATCAAATCAACGACGGTCAAATAAACCGACTAAAGGAATGGGAGTCAAGCGAGAAAGAAATTTTGAATCGATTTTACTATCTTGTCGGAGATCTTAACAAATATCGATCGGCAGATGACCATCTCAGAATAATAGGTCACAATATTTTGAATTTTGATATCAACTTTTTGTATACACGAATGACGCATTTGTTTCCCGAAAATGTCAAGTGGATATACCAATGGCTCATCCGCAAGCCTGAAATCATAGACTTGCTGCAACTTCATCTCCCATTGAATAATCTTCAGACACGAGGACTAAAACACAATGTACTTGCTCATGCATATGGAATTAACCCAAAGACGACAACTGGTGCAGATACATTTTTCAATTATTTTAACAAAGATTATGACAAAATCCTTCAATATTCAACCGAAGAGTTTGTCTATCCCCAAATCTACAATAAAATTGTAAACGATGGGCTTGTCACAAAAGAGAGACTGGCAGAATCCATCCGATATGTTACTGAGGGAGTAAAATAATGCAGCCCACATCAGAACAAGAGGCAATCATACTTTCTGACAAGAACACCATAGTCACTGCAAACCCAGGAACAGGAAAGACTACCACATTATCATGGAAGGTCCTGAATCTTCTTCAAAGCGGTGTAAATCCAGAAAATATTCTATGCATTACATTTACAGAAAAGGCAAAGAAGGAAATGTTTGACAAGATTCTGGAAATGTCAAAAGGCTTGTTTCAGGAAGCGAATATAATGAAGCTTAACATATACACGTTTCATGGATTTGCCTTTAGCTACCTGACTGATGCAGGACTTGTCAAAAGGGAGATAATGGGAAACAATGCAATGAGGTTTTCCATACTTGGAAGCTATGAGAACAACAAGGCGTTTACTTATGAAAAGAATTACATGATCACATCCATCGTGCCCAAGTCAGAAAACGCCCTGAGGTACATCAAGAGTTTTGGCATCACACACGATAAAATAGACATCAAAAAGGCATCTGAGATAATTGTCAGCATACACGGTAAGACCAAGAGCAATTACACCGTTGAGGAGCTCCAGGTGTTTTTAAGATATTTTGTTTCTGCATACAAGGATTATGAAGAGTCAAAATACGGTGCAGTTGATTATTCAGATATGTTATTGATATTCATAGAAAAGTTCCGTGGAGAAAAATTCCAGTATGTGTTAGTTGACGAGATGCAGGACATGAACGAGCTTGAGGCAAAGATTGTGCAGATGGTAGGCGATAACATATTTCTTGTAGGAGATGCCAAGCAGGCAATATTTGGATTCCAGGGAGGCTCTGTGAAAAACTTTGAAAGGTTCAGGAAGACGTGCACCCAGATGTTACTATCAGAAAACAGGAGGAGTACAAGGCAGATACTTGATTACTCGAAGGAAAGTTTTCTTAGAAGAACTGCAGACAGAAAAGACTTTGAAGATGAGCTTGCAAAATTTGATTCCATCAAGGGAGAGGGTGACAATCCAAAAATAATATCAACAAGGGCACACCTGACACAGATTAAAAAAATAATTGACGATAACCAAGACAAGACAGTTGGAATAATAACTAGAACAAACTTGCAGATTATTGAAATATCGCAGTTTCTTGATTCCTGCAACATTGCCTATTTCTCAACCACGTCCCAGGCAACAACTGAGATGGCAAAGGGCGAGATAATCTCATACCTCATGGGACTGCTCTATGACAAGGTAGAGTACAAGATATCCTCGTCATTTACGATATTTTCTCCCTATACCCTCAAAGAATCGTTTGAGATGTCAAGAGAATACAAAAAGGATAAAAACAGCAGTACTCTTGAAAAAATCAAGTCGCTTGGGATATCATTCAGGCGAGAAGACATTTACAGAGTATTTGACAAAGTAATTTACCCGCTGTGTGTCTCAAAGGGTGCCAAGTGGTTTTCAACTGCAATTACAGTCAAGCAGCAAATAGACGAATATCTCTCACTTCCAGTGCCTACAATTGACGGGCTCTTTGACTTTATAGCAGTAGCAGAGGAATCCTACGCTGAGAGAAACATCGACTCCAAAGTAATCCTTACTACAGTGCACAAAGCAAAGGGGAGGGACTTTGATGTTGTAGTATACCTTCCAACATCTGGGACATCAAGAACAAGCTTCATTGATACAGTTGTACAGTCGATACTTGAATCAAACAACATAGACATAAGAAAAGAGATTGGCGAGGAGTCTCTTAGGATAGATTTTGTTGCCTTTACAAGGGCAAAGGAAAAATTAATCATCATAACAGATGACAAGGACAAGTCCAAGTACTATATCGAAGGTCTTTCTGAAATTGAGATGGACTCTAGCATTGAAAATACGATTGCAGTCAAGATGGACAGCAGGCTCTCAGATGCATTCTCACTGTTCATTGCGGGAAGGTTTGAAGACTCGAAGAAGCTTCTAAACAAGGAAGATGACTGGCTTGAGCAGTTTATTATCAATTATTTCAAGAGCGTTCCAAACCTGTCCTATTCAAGCGTAACCACAAACCCATACGAGTTTTTTAAGAAAAATATAATACAAAAACCATATGTCTCGGCAGCTACAGAATTTGGAACCACTGTACATGATGCAATCCAGAGCATCCTGGAAAACAATTCAAACATTGATGATTACAAGGATGATGTAAGAAAGGCCGTACAAAACGGGCTTGATGCCATGGAAGAACTAAAGAAGCAGTTTCCGGGACTGAAATTTTTAGAAAATGAACTAGCATGCAACATTCCGATAAGTTCCATGATTCAATATGATAAGAATGACCACCTGATTTTCAAAGGCAAGATAGACACAGTTTTTGAGTACAATGATGGCTATCTGCTTGTGGACTATAAAACCAACAAAAATTCAAAGGATGCAACGGAGCACAAGAGGCAGCTATCAGTATACCGGAAAATGTATTCAAAACTAAACGAAATTCCAGAGGACAAGATCAAGATATTTGTAATATATGTAGCCCTGAGGGGTGGTGTTAACACAGGCAGGTTTGACGGACTGGTAGAAGAGGGAAAAAGGAATGTGTTTCCAACATTTGAGGAACACCTAAGAAAGGTGCTGGAATGGAGAGAGAACCCAAAGAAATTCATTCAAGACTTGCTTGATGACTCGCATGATGATGATTTGCTGTATCAGGCTATCAGGGGAAAACTATCACACTTGAGACAAATCTAGGTGTAGAGTGCCAGAGATAATGTCCGCTTAACGTGCGAGAGTTATTGTCCGCTTTAACATACCTTGTAATCACATCAAGGCATGATAAAATCAACATTTGAAATTAGATTGAGGGCATCATGCATTATGTTGGAGGAAACAAAACCGCCGAGGAGATATCTACTATATGTGATGTATCTGACAGAACATTGAGACGGTGGGCTCATGACTATGGTATCAAAGGGCCGCAAGCATTACATCCAAAAAACCTGGTCCAAAACAGGCATTGGCTCCATATCTAGAAATCTTGAACAAAAGATAGTAAATCTCAAGCAAAGACATCCTCTTGGGGAGCAAACGGATCAAGTATCAACCTATATTCCGCAATAAGATGATCTGAATTATTTTCTATTAAAAAATGGAGAGGTTGTTCAATTTTATCGTATATCTGTGCCTAAAAAGTGTAAAAAGAATATTCAATTTGCTTAATGCGGAATATCGGTCATGAACTTGGCCAATTCGGTAGCCTCACTATGCCTGAATAGATTGAGAAAGACGCGTTTTGAAATATGCGCAATCTGGCATCTTCTGATTACCATCTGTCTTGTACCGGCATATGTGAGTGGCTGACCATATCCTTGCTTGTCAATCCTTATCCATAACGGAGCTTCAGCAATATCTCTGAACGGATGGACCGCAAGCCATGATGCAAGTGAAGGGGTTGATCTCACAAGCCTTACTGGCCTTGCCCCGGTCTTCCCATCCACATGCAAGACCGCTCCATAGTTGTCAAATTTTACATGTTTTATCAGCAAGTTGAGAATCTCGCCGGGTCTTGTTCCGGCTTCCAGGTGGCAATCAAGAAGCGCCCTGTCTCTTGCATTCTCGCCACACGCATGCAAAAGTCTTGTTTTTTCATCCTCTGTGAGCAGATCCTCACGCACTATCTTGTCCCTTACTTTTTTCATCTTGACTGATTTGGTCTCCGGAGGATCTCCCACCTCTACGAATTCTCTGGAACCAAGCTTGAACCACCTGAAAAATATCTTTAGGATCTTTTTGTGGTCATACGAGGTATGTCTCCTGACCAACATCACCAGCATACTGCCCCATTATTCTAAACACCAGCTCCTCAATGTCTGGCTTTGTAACATCTTTCCAGTCCTTGTTTAATAATCTTGTAATGTTCTGCAGCGCCTTCAGATGTGTAAGCCTGGTTGACTTGGCTATTGAGAGCCTGACAAGTTCCTTGTCATACTTTTCAATCAGCTCAAAGTTTCCCTCTGAAAACTCCCGCCTCATTGTACTATAGGTAGACTTGATGTGTCGATCGTACCTGTGTATCTAGGTTCTCTTATTTTTGAAACTCTACTGTTGGCTCAAACCTGTTATAATATGGCGGGGTGGGTTTTAAACCGAATTAGGTATACCGGGGGTGGGTTTCGAACCCACGACCTCCAGATTATGAGTATTACCCTTTTTGTGGTGACTGGCACTCTAGGCCAGGCTGAGCTACCCCGGCATAGATTACGCGGCATTTCAACTGCAATTAAATGTAGCTTGTAAAAACATTGGACACCATTTTAAAACAATTCTTTTAAAATCGAAAATACATTACAGCCTAAAATTAATTAGGCTGCTTTTTTGAAGGTACGAATGTCCGCGGTAGTTAATCTGCAAAAATGTTTTTTTACAAATTTGCTGATTCTACCCACGTATTAGATCTGCCCATGTTCTTCGTTCTTCCATCGGAATGTAGTGCGGTCTTCCTTCTGCCTTCTCTTTTATCTGATCCACTGCTAGTTCTGCTTCCATGTGCAACTCATCTGTAATTGTTCCTTGGAAGAAACGACCTATTCCGGAGATCTTGTAGTCCATGCTGACCTCAAGAAGAGTTGCGTTACCAAGCGATGTCAGGATCATGTCTTTTGTTCCTGTTATCACTCCTTTTGTCCAAAGGACATGGATTGCTCCTTTTGGTACAAGAGTTATCTTTTGGCGGCATTTTTCTACCTTGCCCACGATAACTTCCCGAACTATTTCGTTACCGTTCTTTGAGATGTTTCGTATGGACTTGGTGAGACTCCAATACTTTGGTTCATCATCAACTCTTGATACGACCTCCCATACTTTTTCTATTGGTGCGTCAATTTGTACTTTGACTTTGATTTCTACCATGTTATTATATTGTCAAAACTACAATAAATTGTCTGGGTATACATTGTAAGACAACATTTTATTGAGCGAATGCTCACTAACAATATTCATCATTTCATAAATATCAAAAACCTGAAGCATATCTATGGGAGAGTCATACACAAGCAACAAGAAAAAAACTGCCACCATCACATTTCGATTTGAAGAGGAACTCATAAACAAGCTACAACAAGAAGCAAAGGAACATCAGATAAGCACCAATACGCTTGCAACTCAAGCCATGAGGAGATTCCTCGAGTGGGATGTTTATCAGCCTAGGATAGGACTGGTCAGCCTAAACAAACCCGTATTTGTCAAAATCTTCGAGGGTTTAAAGGAACGTGAAGTGATAGAGATTGCACGCACTATAGGTAAAGACGAGGTAAGGGATGTTGCATTATTCATGAAAGGTGATGTTGATGTTGATTCGTTCATGTCGTGGTTTGAGATACAGATGGTAAACTCTTCTGTTCAGGTAAGTCACATGTCTGAAAAAGGAGTACACACTTTTGTTATGAAGCATGATCTTGGAAAAAACTGGTCACTATACAACAAGACAATCTTGGAGATCATCTTTGACGAGCTATTTCATAAAAAAATAACTGTAAAATACAACAAGAATACATTTGCGCTAAGGTTTTCTGAATAAATTTTTCTAAATGATAACCAACGAATCTCCAGAAAGCATGAGATTGGTTATAACACATGTTGAATTTACGGTAAACCATGTACCCAAAAGTGAGCCATCTTGCATGATGCTTGATCCTTCAAATCAATGGTTGCAG
>DAHUYT010000043.1 GCA_027315065.1 Nitrososphaerota archaeon
GATGATGAAAGCAGGAAACCAAATCTTACCATAAGAATGAAGACCGAACAAAAAGATGAACTAACATACGGCTTACTGGGATATTTTGCGGGAAAGGAAGCAGGAAGTTCAGTTGCCATCTCTGGAACAAAAGAACTGGACAGGCGTAGCTGTAAATCATTATGCGCAGGAATGGGAACATCTGGAAGCTGTGGCATGTTTACCTTGGGAGAAGGAGAAGAGGGAGAAAAGATAGACTTTGGAGATAAAGAAATGAAGAATGTCAAAGATGAACTCAATACGGCCGAATCAGGCGATGTTATTACGTTAGGAAGCCCGCAACTTGGACTGGAGGAAATATCAGATCTAACAACTAAATTAAAAGGACGATCATTTAGAAAACGTTGCATGATTTTCTGCCCGCGTGCTATACAGGGACAGATTAGAAACTTGGGTTATGACAAAGAGCTGGGCAGAGCCGGCGCAGAAGTACTTTATGATTGCTGTATATGTTTGACCCCGCTTATAGACAAAGAAGATGTTGATTCTGTTATTACGAACAGCGTCAAGGGAGCATATTATCTGAGGACATCAAACAATGTAGATGTCAATCTAAAAAATCTCAATCAAATTATTCAAGAGGAGACAAAATGAATGCTAGAATAATAGTTAGGGGGATGGCAAAAGGTACCATACTTTGCGCAGAAAATCCGGTGAATTTTCTTGGGGGTATAGACAAAGTTACAGGAAGAATACGAGATGAGAACCACGATCTGTTTGGAAAATTTGTAGGAGGCAAGATTCTAGTCTTTCCAAAAGGCATAGGTAGCAGTGTGGGTGCGTACACAATTTACTCACTAAAATACAACAAATGTGCGCCCCTTGCAATGATATGCCTCAATGCAGATATTACAACAGCATCGGGTTGCGCAATTTCAAATATTCCACTGGTTGTAGCACAAAAAAAAGACTATGAATCCTTAAAAGATGGTCAAGAGGTTACGGTTGATGCAATCGAAGGAAAAATACTATAGCTTTACTCTTACTGCCGGACCACCTGGTTCTGTTTCTTTGAATATAACCCCCTCGAATCGTAAAACCATAGTACTTTTTTGTCTCCAACAGTCAGGCGGAGCACCTGCCTTCTCACACGTATGATCTAAAAACTCTTCTTCACCCCATCCATATTCTACGGGGACCTGAGGGAGCAGAAGGCCAGAACCAAATTCCCATCTTATAATTAGTCCATCCCTGCCAACCCTTATCTTCGATGGATACTCTGATGGGTTTTGCACCTCTACCACTTCAGGGGGGGTCAAAATTGTTACTTCAAAAGTAATCTTGCCTAATTCATCATATTTTACAGGTAAGAACCGAGGATCTTCTGTTGCCGATGCTATGGATGCATCCAAAAGGGATTGGTATAGTTTTCTGTCTGGCGTTGGAAACCCTATACATCCTCTGAGATTTTCTTCTTTGTTTAGGGTAACAAACACTCCGGAGTTGAAGGAAAATCTAGATTTGATCTCACTAGAAAGTGTTGTCCTTTTTCCAGTTTTGAGATACTCCATGACAACTGATCTTGCTGTCCTAACAAGCAACTCTCCATCGCTATCAGATATTGCACTCATTTTAACCCCTAACTATCCAGTGCCTGATTTAATCTCTGGTTTAGTTTTTCAACAAACTCTTGAATCTTCACCAAATGAGTTCCTTCCCAGTAAATTTTTTTGCAACCCTTACAACTCCAAAATTTTTCTTGCCTTTCATAAATTCTTGTGGGCACCTTTTCCATGATCCTTATTTTGTCAATTGCTTCTATTTTTCCATTACAATTGACGCATCTTGAAGAGTTGGTATCGATTGTAAAATTTGAAAGGCCAATCTTTTTTGCAATCTGGATAATCTGTTCTACTTCATCATTTCCTCTAATGAGAACTGTCGTAATACCGCCTATCTTTTCAGCACTTTTGGAAAGATTTTCGTCTTTTGTAACTATGACACGTCTCTGATTCTCTGCAAATTTGATCAAATCTGAATCTTCAATTGAAGACTCGTATTTGGAATCATAGCCAAGAATACGCAACTTTCTTGCCAAGTTCCCAAGCATTGCATCTACAACAAAACTAGGCTTATGTGCACTCAATATCCTTGACCCATACCTGACTCTACTATGTGACTATCGCCTGCAGGAAGCGCACGTATAAAATCATCAATATTAAATGCTTTAACAACGTCTTGGTTTTCTGCAAGTTTTAGAAATTCCAATCTTACTTTTTTTGCAAGATCCGTCATATCAGTTCCCGATGGCTCTATGATAACATAAAACAAGCATCTCATCTTCACTGCTGTGAGTGGACCACACATGATTGTGTAACTGTCATTTTTTTGATGTAACCCTACGGCTAGTTGCAAGTTGGAGACTTGGACAAATCTTCTGGTGCCTTCTATTGGGAATGCGCCCTTTGCAAGAAATTGACCCGTAGGTGCTGCCATCTTGATCTGATCTGGTTTTACCCAGTAGGCATTTAATCCGTATAATCCTTCCCTCCAAGCTCTACTAAAACAGACTGTAGCTTGTGCTACTTCTGTTATACTTGATGCAATTTCATCTTCGCTGTCCTTTAGAATAAAAAACGGTGATCCTACTATCTCTGCGTGGAAGACTCTGTCACCTTTGCCTAGGTGTTTTCTTATTACAGAAGAATTAGAAGATGAGTCTCGTCCTCCAATTGCTAAAAGTCCATCTGAAGTAAAAAACCACCTGTATCTTTCATACCATTCTTTCTTTTTCTGTATTGCAAAAACAATGGAATTTTGTGTGATGGTGGCCTGTTTCCTAAATGCCTCAAGATTTTTTTCAGTCTTGATTTTTTCTATCCCTATTGTATCAATTGCTTTTAATTGTCGTTTTGATTCGTCAAACAAGACAGAAGCTATGGCTTGAATTGATGACTGTGGGTTGATCTTCACTCTGTCTTCCTCGATATTTATCATTAGTATGCCGCTTTCTCTTATCAGAGAGGAATGATGTTCTTGCAATAATGGCGGAATTCTTGAATCTTCTATGGATGTAACTCCAACTGATGCCAAGCCAGAGAGAGCTTTGGCAACCTTGGATATTGACTCGGCTCTTTGCTTAACCAGTGAGATTGCCTTGTTTTGCTCCTCGAGTTTATGTTCCATCTCAATTATCTTTTGGCTAACGGTATCAGTTTGTGATGTCTTTCCCTGCTCTAGAAGATTTTCAGAAAACAGTGAATCCAGTCCTTCCATAAAACTAGATACTTGACTAACATTTTTTTGTGAGATATCTCCAAGTGGTATGGGATGCACATCTGCTCCCTTGTCATCGCGAACAATGCATGGCTCATGTTTTCCATTGACAACTTTTTCAATAATATCCCTTGTTGTCTGATATATCCTGGCAACTTCTTCACTAGACAATGTATTTCCCAATCTCTGACCATCTATGCCAGATCTCTTCATTATCTCCTCGGCATATTTGGAGGGCAATCCAAGAGTCCTACCAACCCACCTGACTGTTGCAGTAGATGCAGATTTTATCTCTTCTAGATCTTTTTGTGTCACTTTAAAAATATCTGATCCACTTGATGGAGGAGATACATATGTTAGGCCAACACCTAACTTTCTATGTCTTACATCAATTGAATGAAGAAGTGACAAGATCTTCATCTCTTTATTGCATAAAAGTATGTTACCATCCCCAAAAAATTCCCCAATTAGAACAAATTCCTGGTTGAAACCGCTAAATGTAACCTGAACTATCCTTTCGCTGCCAATTTGTTCAACGTTGATAATTCTGGCGCGAAGAAGATCATTTCTGAGCCTCTTTACCAGTCTATTCTCCTCCATCTGACTTATCTTTACATTAGTAATCCAAAATCCAAACGTGGAAAACATGATCAATAGATCTGGTTTTTCGGGATGATGCAGCTTGAAGAGAAGACTATTGCGAGTTATACCATAAATATTGCTGACATAGTAGTCCTTTGTCTTGTTAGATATCTCATTTACTAGGTAACTTAGTTCGATTCCTGCAAGTGTCATAATGAGTCGTCATCGCTCCAAAATTATACTCTTCCTATTATGGGCTTCAACCAAACGTTGTGAACTATTCTACCCTAATGTAGGTACTAGTAGTGTGATATCGTGGATTGCAAGAGTTAGAGTAAAATGACATTTCTACACTTGAACGCGATCTTTTTGGTGTTAAATTCCAGTAATTCATGCATTAATCTCATAACGGTAAATATTTACACAGGCTTCACTGAGTGAGTTTGAAAATTTACTTGGTACGACATCCAAAAGGCAAAGACAGTGATAAGAAACCGGGGCCAGACGACAATCCTGTAAAGGACATGCCGCCTGAGGAACCGAGTGCTGTGGATACTGACGAATCTAGAATAAAGAGTGGCCTTAACAAGGTGTTTTGGCTGCGCGTCTGTCTAGGTATATTATCTGGAGCTATCTCTGCCATAATTGGAAATCCTATGGACGTGAATTCAAGAACATTTATGGGATTTGGAACCGCGATCGCACTGTTCATAGTTTCATATATCATTGCCAAGTCATTTAGAGTTCCACTGCCGCTATCTGATAAGAGAAAACTTGTCATGACTGGTATTGGAAGCTATTTCCTGATGTTCATATTTAGTTGGATTCTGGTAAATACAATTATCAATCCAGATATTGTCAGCATCGGAACGGTGCACTAGAGACAAGTGCTAAATATACAAAATAGCTCTTCACTTAATCATATGTGGAAATATAGAACATCTGGTATTCCAGACGAGCTATTTGAGAGAGCAGAAGAGGTGCCAATTACAAAAGAAGAAGTACGCACAGTACAAATTAGTAAAGGCAGACTCGACGAGGGCCAAACTATATATGACATTGGATGTGGAAGCGGGTCTGTATCGATAGAAGCTGCCCATCAAATAGGTACATCAGGAAAAGTTTTTGCAATCGATTTTGATCCAAAAGCAGTAGAACTTACCAAGAAAAATCTGTCAAAGTTTGGGATCTCAAATGTTACAGTCATTTCAGGAAACGCGTTAGAAAAAATTTCAGAACTTCCCGCAGCTGATACCATATTTATCGGGGGAACAGGAGGCGAAACATCTGAGATACTAAAACTCTGTGAAGACAAACTCAAACAAGGAGGGAGAATAGTAATAGGAACCATCTTGATTGAGACCCTTTATTCTGTGCTCTCAGTTATGGAAAAACTCAAGTTCTCATCTGTTGATATCACGCAAGTTACAATATCCAAGAGCCGTAAGACATCTACTGGCACCATGATGCTTGCTAGAAATCCAGTAACCATAATCTCTGCAACAAAAATATAATCAACATCTTTCGCTATTGTCCAATTGTAACTAGGCAATGTAGAAAAACCATTAAAACAAATAATTGCATTTTGTATGAGTTATACTGGCTGCATAATCTAACTTGGATTATATGCTATTTGTCAGCTGAAAATTCATTTTAAAAGCTCTTTCAATTTAGAGACTGAATCATCCAGATTCATAGTCTTTATTGTAAGATTTGCCTGATCTCTGATCAATTCAGGACTTGATATGATATCGTCCAAAGAAAGCAAACTAATCTGCATATTTAGAGTTGTCAAGAATGGATCTCTCATCATGTTTCTGATAATGTTTAGCAGGTCATGATCAATTGGTGTTTTGCTTGCTACCAAATTGTATATATGCTGCATTTGATTGTAGGCATTAATTATAGATCTTAATTCGCTTACCAAGTCCTTAGCACTGCCTTTACTAGATTCTATACGCACTATGTTTTTGTAAGATTCTAGAATCTGATCTAGAAGCATCTTGAATTGTTCCATGGGGATAATCATGTATGTGATATCATTATATGCATAGGACATATTAATATCGGCAATAAAAGCAATCTAATGTTTCCAATATGGAAATATTAGTGATATGATGTGCCTTGAACCGTTCTTTTCGTATTGCATGAATATCAAAAAATAAAACCTAAAATGTCACACAATGATTATTTTGTATCTGTTATAATGTATCTCAAAATCTAACAACGCATATTTTTTGTTAAATCATCTTACAAAAATTCCATGTTTCCGTAATGACTGTCACCAAGAGAACTATATCATGATCATCTCGCTTGGAAATGAAAACTACATTTCTGAATCCTGAAAGCTTGTGCAAAAATTGTCACTGTAAATGTTGCATAAAGATTTCATTTCGTGCCTGTTATACAACGTCTCTTTAAAATCTAACTTTTAATTAGGCGCCACTACGACTCTCCTTGAATGGCTGAATTGACATGTGTTGGCTGTGGTCCCGGAGATCCGGATCTTCTTACCGTAAAGGCAGTAAGGGCCATTCAAAGTGCTGACGTAATCATGTGTCCAACTTCAAGGGAAGGCAAAGAAAGCATTGCATATTCCATAATATCATCGCTTGTTGACAAATCCAAAAAACCTGACATTTTGAATCTTGTATTTCCCATGGTAAAGGACAGAGAGACTTTGGAAAACACTTGGGAAAACAATGCGCGCGTGATAGCTGATAAAGTAAAAGGCGGAAAAAATGTTGTATATCTTACGGTGGGAGATCCGTCATTATACAGCACATGGATTTACCTGCAACGCGAACTCAAGTCAAAATATCCTGAGATCAAGATAACTGTAGTTCCTGGAATTGTATCCATGTTTGCTTTTGCCTCAAAGGTGGGAATTAGCATAGCAGAGGGGGACGAAACAGTTGCCGTGATACCTGCATGCTATGATCTTTCCAGAGTAAAAGAGACTGCAAAGAACTGTGATACCATGATATTTCTAAAAGATGGTAGATATTTTGATCAGGTAATTTCACTGCTCAGAGAAGCTGGCTTTCCTGACAGCTCGCTTTTTGCCATAGCGCAAGACGTTGGAACAAACGAAGAGATTGTAAAGAAATTAACACTCGGTGAGGTCACAAAGGACACATTGACCAGCAAATATTTTTCAATCATGGTGGTAAAGCGTGCCTGAGGTCTACTTTGTTGGCTGCGGCCCCGGTGACCCAGAGCTCATCACTGTCAAGGCAAAAAAATTAATCCAGAAAGCTGATGTGGTCGTATACTCGGGTTCGCTTATCCCGCCTGAAATAGTAAGGCTCTGCAAAAAGGCAGAGTTGTATGATGCCGCAAAACTAGTCAGAGAAGATATCTTCAAGATTCTACGGGATAACACATTGAAGGGAAAACTAGTTGTAAGACTACATGATGGCGATCCTTCAATCTATGGCGCAATAAGAGAGCAGACTGACAACCTCAAAAAGGAAGGGATAGGATTTGAGATAGTGCCAGGAATTACTTCTTTCTTGGCATCTGCTGCAGCTCTTGGGTGTGAGCTTACCCTGCCTGGCGTTACCCAGACCATCATTGTGACAAGGGCTGAATCGCGAACTAAAGTTCCCACAAGAGAAAAAATTTCAGAGCTTGCAAAGCACAAAGCTACCATGATATTCTATCTAAGTGTTCATCTGATATCGGACATTGTCAAGGAGGCAATCAAGGGCGGATATCCAAAATCTACTCCGGTAGCGGCTGTCTATAGGGCAAGCTGGAAGGATGAAAAGGTATTAACTGGAACACTAGAAAACATTGCAAAAAAAATCAGAGAGGAAAAAATTACAAAAACTGCGATCATAATCATCGGAGAAATTGTAAACCCGAAACACTATGAATATTCTAAACTTTATGACAAGACTTTCAGCCACGGGTATAGAAAGGCCAAAGTTGCTTCATAGCGACTGGATACTGTTTTTGATTCCCAATTTTTGTAACTTTTTTTGTAAAATCTTGGTATTACCAGAGGCAAAGATCTTTAATTTGTGTATGCCAGGCTTATTTTTTAATACTGATTTAATCTGATTAGCTACGGTATCTGCTGGATCAAGAAATGTTACATCGGGAAAAACTTCCTTTAACATTGGCAGAAGAAATGGAAGATGTGTACTAGATAATGTAGCCACATCAACTCTCTCTTTTTGAATTGGTTGCAGAATGATTCTAATCTTTTTTTTACAAAATTCTTTTTTTGAAATAAACTTTCCAGATTCTACTATCTCTACAAGTGGCGACGCGTTAATTTTAACCACTCTAATTCCTCTGGGAACTTGTTTTTTGATGTAATCCTGTAACTCTTTGCTTCCAACAACTGATTTTGTAGAAAGAATTGCTATTGTTTTTGTAACTGTTTTTTTTACCGCATCTTCCAATGGAGGATATACTCCTAAAATTTTTGATCGTTTTTTTGTATTTAGCAAAAGCGAAGGCGTGTTTGAAGCAATCACTATCAAGTCTGGTTCAAACTTTTCTTCCAATTTTCTAATGGTTGACTTGATGATCTTTCTTAACTTGCTAGTAGATTTTGTACCATATGGAAAATTATCCTGATCAGCAAAATAGATAATTTCTGCCTTGATCTTTTTTTGGATTGGTTTTATGATAGAAAGAGAACCCAAGCCTGAATCGAAAACTGCTATTCTTACCATGCTTTCAAACTGATTATGCTAGATTTAGGTTCTGACTTTTGAAGGAATCATTCTTGTGAGCTTAATTTAGCCTAAAGTTGATGATAATATACACCGGCAATTAAGAACTAACTTTCAAACTAGCCACCATGACCGGCTTCGATAAGACCTGGACTCGTCCCGAGTCTGCAGGTTTAACCGAAAAATTACGTGAAACTGTAAAGCCACAGGGAGCACTCAAACCCAGAATTGAGGGCGCTGTGAACAAATTACAGGGTCAAATATCGAAGATGGATTCTATGCTGACAAAGCTAAGACAAAGAGATGAACAGCTTTTCAAGCGAATCGTAGCCGCCATGCAACAGCACGATGCGAGCACAAGCAGAGTTCTGTCCAATGAACTAGCAGAGATAAGAAAGGTCACAAAGATGCTAGGAAATGCCAGAATGGCACTAGAGCAAGTACAATTGCGTCTAACAACAATACACGACCTAGGAGACGCAATGGTAGCAATAGCTCCTGCAATGTCAACCATGAAGGGACTCAAGTCATCCCTTGGAAGGTTCATGCCGGAGGCAGATTCCGAACTGAACTCTATGACCCAGACACTCAATGGACTAATGATGGACTCGCTAGCAGGAGGAGACTTTAATGTAGACTCTGATGTCTCAAGCGAAGAGACAGACAAGATACTCCAAGAAGCATCCGCGGTTGCAGAACAACAGATTGGCGACAGATTCCCATCAGTTCCATCACCCTCCGGCGTATCGTCACAATCAACATACGAGTAGGGGAAACTCGGATGGGGAGATGGGCGAGAACGCCTTCTTTTTATATTATGAAAAATTCAGGCTCTTTTTGTCATCTTGATGCAATTATCATAAACCTCATTTGATGTCATAAAGAAATTTTCTTGCCTTTGTAAATATCATTGACCACTGTTTCCATGTCAGGCGTCCTGTCTGAGTGTTTTGTCTGCTTGGATGGTATGAGCATATTATTGTCAAGTATTGATGTGTAAATGATTTGCCATGGGTAAAATTAATGCCCTTTATGTGTAACAATTTGCAGCATGCGTCAAAGGCTATCCTGCCAAGGCATACTATTACTTTGACTTCTTTTAGCAAAGAAAACTCTTCTATCAAATAAGGAAAACAATTTTCAAACTCTTCTCTTGTGGGTTTGTTTTTTGGCGGAGCGCACCTGACTGGCGCAGTAACATAGGCATCAATTAGTCTTAGTCCATCGTCAGCTCTAAGACTTGTTGGCTGAGAAGCAAAACCGTTTTCATGAAGGGCTTTGACAAGCCAATCGCCAGAACTGTCGCCTGTAAACATCCTTCCAGTCCTGTTTCCACCGTGGGCAGCTGGAGCAAGACCTATGATCAATAATCGCGCGTGAAAATCTCCAAAACCAGTAAGAGGTCTTCCCCAATATTTTTCATTATTGAACCGTTTTACTTTTTCATCTGCTACTTTTCTAATATAAGATGCAAGTCTGAAACACTTTTTGCATTTTATTATGTTGAAATTCAGGCTTTGAAGAGGCTTCATTCAAAACTCAACTTGTTATACTATCTAGATCTAGATTTTGTAAAGCATAGGGCAATTGATAATGCAACAGGAAGTATGATTGCAGGCAATGGAAACTCTGGAAGAGATTTATCTGGAGAGATCATTGTCCCCCACTTAGTTGGGCTTGGGATTTCTAGAGGACCAACTGAACTGATATTATGTGGATATGAATAAACTGTATTAGAATGAGAATCGTAAACTCCTACATAAATGCCGTAAATATCTGATCTTCCAACCAGATCAATCGGAATTCTAAATTCGTATGATGAATGCGGAATAGGAGTGTATCTATCATTTTGATCAGAAATGCCGCCAACTGCAATAAAGCCGGGGGGATTTGGAATTATCTTGTAATGGTTTGTAATCTCCAAGGGAGAACCGCCTTGCAGCACAAAAGAATGTCTGCTATTTAGTACTGAAATAAAACAATAATAGTTAGAGTCAGGTATCTGCAATTTACTATCGTTTGCATCAAGGCAGATAACTGCTCTATCTGAGTTTTTAACAAAATTGGTTTCAGTCAATGCATCAATCATAAAATATAGATAATTGTCCTGGTGAGCTGATCTTAGTTCTATTCTTGTGTTATCATTATATACAAGGTCATTAAGACTTGATTCCTTCCATTCCGTATAAAATGTCCATTTGCCGTCAAAGATTACATGATTTAGAGTGCCAGTCTTTGTAATTAGTACCTGATTGTCTGCAAAAGCATTTGGCGAATTCTCAAAAAAAACAAAAACCGTGATGAAAGAGAGACTCAAAATAACAAGAAAATCGCTGTAATTTTTTCCACATCTTATCATGGAATTATTTTTAATGATAATGAATAAAAGTATTAGTTCAATTCCTGCTTGCTTTCAATTAATGTTTATATCCAAAAAGAGAGACTAAAGTACGGATCATAAAATTTGAACAAGAAATCCATGATAGGCATAGGGGTTGGAATTGCAGTATCTTTTGCAATACTGGCAATTCTTTCTAGTGTCGCTTTGGCACCAAATGCTGGTAAAGTAGCATCACCATCTAATGCAACCACGGGAGGGCCGTCATCTATTCCTGCTATAAACCCGTCCCTTTCCACACCTATTACTCCAGCAAAGAAGAGTTATACCGTTGAATTGAATGAAAGTGTTGGCATAGCTACAAAGTAGAGTTTGCCAAATTGGCCTTTGTTATCAATGATATTTTCCATGACACTTAATATCCTCAGACCAATACTAGAAATAAATGCAACGCTATACAACCATAGCACTGTTCAGCGCTATTGCGCTTTCAGTAGGTATTCTAGGGGTCTACGGACTCACTTCAACACCTTCCACACTGAAAGTACAATCAGACACACAAACCATAGGTGCAGTTCCAATGCTGGGACATGTAACCATGACTGTGACAGATCCAAAAGGAAACATACTGGCATATCACCAAGGAGACAACGTTGTGGTAAACCAAGGCGAAGACTGTTTATCCGCTAAAGTATTTGGAATTAAGAGCATCGTATGCCCAAATGGTGCCACAGAAACCTATAATGTGATTGTACTTGGTAATTACACCGGCGCACTGGTATCAAAAACAAATCAAACAATGGATAAAGAAATTACCAATCAGGCTGGCTTGACAAGACTAGTAGCTACAACACAGACTGAGACTGATGCAACAAGTTCATTACCTGTATCGGATGTGCTACAAGCAACATTCACAGATAACTCACCTAGCGCAGCTACTGTAACCGAAGCAGGTTTGTTCAACAGCACTACAGTTAGTGCCGTAGGAATGTTTGCTCACCAAGCATTTACTGGTATTAGCCTCAATTCCGGTGACTCGCTGACAGTAAAGTGGACAGTAACAATGGGAACATAAACATGTCCAAGTTTTTTTAAAAGGACCCCCCTCATATTTTTGATATAAAACATATTCAGAAATCTATTGATTTTGCAAAATCTCCTTTAACCAAAATTTCATATAAACTAACAATCAATTCTGAAATTTCCAATGAAAACATTTCTAATTTTCAAACAAGATAGATCGGAATGTTAGTAATGCGTGAATTGGTCTACAAAGCAAATAATTCATCCAAAATAATCACTTCTGGCACG
>DAHUYT010000044.1 GCA_027315065.1 Nitrososphaerota archaeon
TTTGTTAACAGCGCTCCCTCTTCTAGAGCGTCTTTTTGAGTAAGAAATGTTTACGAATCTATGTCAGTCAGGTTAGAATAAGAGTATCAGAATTACTGAAATTAGCATGAATGGAATCAACGGCAGTGCTGATGTTACATATCCCTGAAAATCATCTGCAAACTCTGGATCTGTTTTTGGTCTGAAATGAAATACCAGTTTGTCTCCGTCCTGTGCTCTAAATACAAACCTTTCATGTCTTCTTTTCCTGTGCAGTACAAGAAATGCAAGTGCCTTTCTGTGTAATTTTTCGCAAACTCCCAAAAACAGTCTCCCGTGCAACAGGTCAGATATGTTGTATAACATGTTACAGCACAGACTGTAAAGTGCTGCAAGAAATGGCGTAGCTATTGATACAATTATACCAACAGGCAGTCTGTCATGGGCATGTAATGTTATGGCAAGCGCAATCAGAGCAAGCCCGTCGGCCTGGCCAAACGCCCTGCTGAGGATCCAGACTATACCTGTTGCAACCCCGATTCCAAGATACAAGACAGTAATGAAATCGATTGGCTCAAAAAAATACAATATGGAACCTGCTATGCCAAAGACTATCCAAACGATATCATTTACCTCTCGTTTCTTCATGTCAAAATATGATGCAACTGACAACATGCAAAGAGCAACTATCTGTCTTAGTGGTTCTATCTCATACACACACGTAAAGACTGCGTTATTTTAAAACCTGAAATTATTCAAAAAAATTTCAAAGACGTGTCAAAAAATTGTATTTGTATGTAACACATGGCTTGATTACGGGGAATCCTCCTTGGCAGTGGTATTTGTAGCCAGATGTCGAAATTTGATAAAACTTGCTCCAAAGATGCCTAGTTACACAACAAAATCTTAAGACAGGTTTTTAATAGCTCGATATCTTGTCTTGCTTGGATTGAAACGTAAATATGTCATCATGATCATCTTTGCCATAGTTGTCTCCATCGTAGGCGTATATGGATACTTCAACTATTTTGGACCGCAAACAGTAATGCAGACCAAATCCGGTCCTGACTGCAGACAGGGAAATGTCTTGGCTGGCACAGGCAGGCAAGCCAGGTTTCTTGTTTTATCTACTTGTGAAAAAGCCGTGGGGGTAGTACACGATATGACGGGACAGAGACAGGATGACGGGGATTACCAGTTCAACATCGATGTAGATGAGCCATACAAGAGGCTGCTAAATGACGGTAACATGAAACAAGTAAATGGAATGCTGGTAGTCGAGATTATACCAAAGGATCAAAACAATCCCAATGTTGCAATACCCAAGAACGGAGACAGAATCGAGGTTTACGGTGCATGGGTTACAGACAAGCCTCATGGGTGGAACGAGATTCATCCTGCATGGAATGTTACGATCATAAAATAGATTCAAAGGCGCATACACGCGTTTGAGTTAATCGTGTTTTTGGTTTTGTCAAATCCACAGTTGTTTTGATCAATTTTACGAACGAAATAATGTGAAATCAATCGCTAATTTACCAGTGTCAAAAACTCAGTTGCACTTGCTACCTTTAGTTTGATAGATATATCCCGCGCACTGGTTGGGTTCTTCATGGCAATATGCCTGCTCATAGGGCTGATGTGGGCAGGGACCGTAAAGAAAATTCCGCTATAAAGGCAACACGGCTTTTTGCCTGGTGCTTCTTACAAGTACTGCAATACATCTAATCATTTATGGTCTTGGCATACCATCACCTGAAATACTGCACTGGCTATTCCTCCCTTGTCATAACCCGCAGCTTCAAGATGGCAGTAACATCTCATGCATCAGCAAATATCATCATTTTGTGCAGAACTAAAAAATTGAAGGAAGATACGGATACAGAGATATCGCGACAAGCACTATTGCCGACGTGATTGCAACATTTCTTGTATCCTTTAGTGTAAACACGCTTATCTTTGTGAACACAAATCCCATCGCAATTGAAGAGATGGCCATCACGATATTTACCGCATCTGTAAAGTCAGGTGTTACGGCAAACGTATTTCCTATTCCGGAGCTTGAAAAAAATGCAAGGTTTGAGCCCATCTTGGTTAAAAGTGACGTTGAGACCTTGGCAACCCATACCATAAGAACAGGACCGATGTAGACAAGCAGCATCTGCATCCTCAGAGCAGACATGGTTTCCTTCTTGGTGTTGATTACCTCTGATGTGAATCTTGTCAGGTGTTCAAGTGTCAACGGTGTTCCACCGCCCGTATCTGCAAGTTTTCCTAAAATGAACATGACAAGCCTTGTCATCCATGATCTATTTTCTGCAAGTGATATAGAAGACAATGGCTGGCCAGACTTTAACTTGGAAAATATTTCGCCAAACAACCGATCAAAATATTTGTTGTATCTTCTGTTCCCAAAGAGTCGAAACAAGGAGATTGTCATGTCATATCCTATCTTTCTATATTCTGTGACATCCCTGAGAAATTCTGGCAGGGCATTTTCAAGATTCTTTATCTGTGTGATCTGTGGTATGGTATAAAATGAATTGACCAGCGCAAACCCGAGCACGCCTAATGTTATGACAAACCACGGATGCTGCTGCAAAGCGATACAGGTTATTCCAATAACCATGCCAGCAAGAAAAGCAAGCTTGCTTACTGATACCTTGTTTTGATTGCGTGGCTGTGACGCATCTATAATTATTACAAGCCCAAGGCTGACAACTGGAATGCATGCCACTCCTATGATGACAAGTAAGATTATCGAGCTGCCTGGAAGGAGAAACGACGTGGCAATCAGAAATGTCGGCATGATAAGTAACATGATAAGTAAAATCTCGCCAAAAGTTGATGCGGTATCTACGTATCTTTTCAGGCTGGATTTTAGAGATTCAAACAAAGAGTCTGCCTCTCTTTCAACTAGATTTGTAAGATCTCCGCCTGTCTGCGCCGTTGCTACATAGCTGAGCAGAAATGACTTGAATGCGCGGTTTGGATGGTGAAGGGCAATGTCATTTAATGCCTCAAATGTCTCCATTGCAAAGATGGTTACATTTCGATACAGCATCCTCCCTTCTGTCTCGATAACATCAAAGAGGCCGTATCCTATGATGTCAAGTATTGAATCATAGAGACTTTTTTCCACGCTCTGCATTATTCCTGCATATCTTACAAAGTACGCAATCTCGGAATTAATTTCAGCCTCCCTTTTGGTTCTTGCAAGCCGGAGTGTTACTATGGGATACAAAGCTATTCCAGCCGGGCCTGATGCCAGAGCAAGAAAGAGTGGGTTTACAACCATTCCAAGTACGGCTGCAACCGGTAACGCGACAAACAGGAACAGCAAGGAAAGTGAGATGCTCTTTTTTACCATCTTGAAAGGATTTGCAGGCCTTCCTGACCCCCTTATCTTGTCCTTGATTTGATTTTCAAGAATCGCTTGCAGTCTCTGAAATATCCTAGTGTCAAGTATTGGTCTTGATACTGTCACAGAAAAATCGTCTGATACTGCAAGTATCTTCAGAAACGATCTCTTGGTATGAAATAATGCAGTCAATCTCTTGCTGTGGGCATATCTGATTTTATAAAGTGCCTTTCTGAAACCAAATTTTTTATGTCCCTGAAGTGCAAGCACAAGACACAAACCAACAGAAAAAACTGCAAATGCCTCAAAACTGCCAAGTGCAAGCGATATCCATATTGATGCCACCAAACCAAAAATTATGATATTAAAATTCACGTGTTATGATGATGCCATGCTAAAAAGCCAAGTCATCATCCTTAAAAACAAAGCAGTGTTTGCATGTGATGTCCAGTCCTCGATCAAGGAAAGCCATGTCGCAGTCTATGGAGATTGCGTTGATTATCGGAATCGTAATAGCAATTGTTGCAGTGGTAGCATTTGCTGTCAATGGCGGCATACACGCGCTGACCCAGAGTACCTCTGTAGATATTGTACACAGCGAGTTTACCAAGACATTTGATGGAACATACTATGCCTCAGTTGATGTGAAAAACGATGGCAGCAAGGTACTTGACAATGTGACAGTGCAAATCTCAGGTTCTATGCCTTACAGCCTCAGTCCACAGTCTCTGGAACCTGGGCAGACAGCAAGTTACTCAGGTATTGTGGTACCAAATCCTGAAAACCCAATATCTGGCGCGCAGGTACCTGTGATAGTAAAAGCCACTGCGGACGACGGCTCCATTACGTCAAAGATGGGAATTCTGTTTGCTCCATAACAAAAATCCCTTTTATCTTATTTTTTGTTGAGAACCATGAGAAAGACCGAGATGCTCTGGTTTGAAGAGATCAGCGCGTTAAACGAGCCGGTGCTCTCTTTTCCGGTATTTGGCAGAATATCGATGAGACAGTTTTTCATCCTTGGCGTGGCAGCAATGATCTCGTATGCAATATTTACAAGCACGCATGGCCTAGTTGCCGCAGCTCCTATCTGTATAGGCGCATTTCTTACATTGGTAAAACCAAGGGTTGGCTCATCAGAGTGGATGTCTGTATGTGTTATTCTCTTTCTTGCTGGAAGGCGAAATATACAACAAAAAACAGAGCACAAAATAAAAAGATCAAAGAATCCTCCTGCGTCCAGTAAAAAACTTGGTCTGCCAGACATGCTTTTTGTCAAAACACAAGAACGCGAGATCAGGGCAATAACAGTATCAGACATGTCAAGGCCGTTTAGGTTCAGGATGCGCCTTACCGGCACCTCTGGACAGGTGCTTGCAAACAAGAAGTCCAGGGTTTACCTTGATGACTCTTACGCAGATTCCCTGACAACTGACGTCAACGGGGAACTCGAGACAATAATTATTCCAAAAAATCCGGGGCGAAAAAAGATTGAAGTCTATGTTGACAAGCAGAAAGAGCCTGCATTCTCTGATGTGATAGAAATTATAGCGCATGCACAAAATATCGCTTAAATAAATTGGTATCTTGTATTGCATGTTCGACCATTTATCGGGAGAAGAAGTAAGCCTTGGTGGCAAGTATACTAAAATGATTGTAGCCGGCGTTGCAGGGATGCTCTTGGTACTGATTGCGCCAACTACTGCCAATTTCATATGTAACTGCGACATACTGTCAGGCCAGATAACCAATGGTACCAGTACAGGCACTGCACAAATCATTCCATCCGATCTGCTGCACAGGGTAGTAGGCGGAGGACAGTTCATTGGAACATTGATTGCACTTGGAGTGATTGTATCAGGTGCAATCAAGCTGGAACTAAAAAAAAGCTAGGCACCGCCTGTACTCTTTTACCAGTGATTATCTTGCTGGCTGGACTGCGTATTCCATGGTGGGCCTCGTTCTCATTTTTTGCATTATGGTTATTCTCATTTATTTTAGATGTAAAAATTACCACATCGTGTAAGAATTTTATGATATATGAGACAAATCTTCTTTTTAGATTCTTTGTAGGAAAATATGGTACAAAAAGAGCAGTTGCATTGCAGGCATTAACTGAAACCGGGTTGATCATACTGACTGGATATTTATTTGACCTGAAACTTGAGTTAAAAACTATGAGTGTCATCTTGCTAATCTTTGGCCTTGCACACATTACTGCCTGGCACTCTAACTGGAATTTCCTTGGCAGGGTAACGGGTACTGGAAATATATTGCATGAAAGTCGTAGCAAGAAGGTTCAATGATATCACAATTTTTTTTGTGCCATGATTGAACCTTGGATTGATTGCACTTTAAATCTGGCGCCTTTAATGGAACACGTCATATCAATTTGTGGTCTTTAGGTTTACGACACTTGACGCATGCATCCAAGATGCACAAGTAATTGACCATTATGATGTAGGGGAGGCCCAGGTGTATATCACTTCAACAGGAAAGTATCTGATAAAAGAACCAAGTCTCTCACAGGAGGAGTACAATATCTATGCAAAGGTGTCAGAACACCTCATGAACTCACTTCCGTTCATTGATAAACTGGAAACTGATGGTGAAAAGATACATCATCTTGAGGCTCATGTCTGGCAGGAAGCGCAGGAGACGGGTCAGGTAGAGAAGATATCCAAATTCTTTGACAGGCTTAGGTATTATATCGTAAGGGAGGTCATAGGATACGGCATCTTTGATGTACTAGTGCGGGACGATGACGTTGAAGAGATTCTGGCTGAGAGATTTGATACAGATGTTGGGGTAATCCACCGCAGGCATTCAGAACTACACATACTTGACACCAATATTGTATTGGGAAGATCCGACGAGATGAACTCGTATGTATCAAGACTTATGCAGAGGACAGGCAAGTCTGTCAACATATCAAAGCCTATCATGGATGGTACCACAATGGCAAAGCATAGGATAATGGTTACATATGGCAACGAAGTATCAGTCAACGGTCCTACCATAACAATACGCAAGTTTCCAGCAAAGCCCTATGCAATAACTCACCTCTTGAAGTTTGGTACGATATCAAGACTCATGGCTGCATACATCTGGTTGCTAATTGACGCCAAGGCGTTTGGCCTCATCGTAGGCGAGACAGGCTCAGGCAAGACCACGCTGATTAACTCGCTTATGACCATGGTAAACCCGAGATGGCGAATAATCACAATAGAGGAGACGCCTGAGCTTCAGATCCCTCAGAAACGTGTTCTCTCGCTGAGAACAAGGACTAGTCCGCTAATCCGGTCAGACAACGACATTGATATCATGGAGCTTATCAGGGCATCGCTTAGGATGAGGCCTGACTTTGTCATCGTAGGCGAGGTGCGAGGTAGGGAGGCAAATGAGATGTTCCAGAGTGCGGCAACAGGGCATGGAGGCCTGAGCTCAATTCACGGTTCTGACATAGGCTCTGCGCTGACAAGACTTGCGGCAGAGCCAATAAACATAAGACCGTCACAGCAGATGCTGCTCTGGTTTGCCGTCCATTCTACCAGGCTCAAAGGCTCCGATGGACGGTCCATGCGAAGAATAAGATCTTTGGCTGAGATCAATCCAACAGATCATGGTATCACAAGTACCACCCTTTTCACTTATGATAGAAAAACAGACAGCTTTGGGCTGGATGATATTGATGAACTTGTCAGAAAAAGCAAGAGATTGAACCATGTTGCAGAGCTGCTTGGAATAGAGCCTGCCAGTGACCTAAAAAAAAGAATTGGATTGCTGGACGAATGCATTGAAAAAAAGGCATATGATATTCCGGCAGTCTTTGCTATATTGAAAAAATACTATCATGACATATAGGAAACGTTTTTGGTATTGCAAAAGATCCAAGTTATCAATTTTTTAACTGGGATTGATGATACAAATAAAAAATAATTGATCTGTATTGTTACAAAAATAACCTAAATCGTTATATCGAAGTTGATTTTATGATTTAATAATTCGTCAAGGGGTCATGGAACTGAAGCAACGCGTCGTATCTTGGGGAGTTGACGCCTTGTGACCCCCTGACTTTGATCCATAGATCGGTTGATCGTATTTAAAATTTGAGATCTATCTCATTGCCAATTTTTTGGTGCTGTCATGCATAAACGCAAATGCGAATATCCTTAATTATATCAGTGGAGGAACTTTTACATGTCCGAAGAGAAGATCTCGTCATTTCTCAATACCGGCCCTGACTGGGGAAGGCTCAAGACTAGCATTCCGGGAGTATTTGTGCTCAGAATGCCTGCATACAAGGGCATCCCAACAAGGCTTGCCGTAGAACTAAACCCTGTTGACGAGAGAGGATCTCCCACAAAAAAGAGAGGGCTTGTACTTAGATCAAAAAATGAGCTTGATCAGTACAAAGAGATATTCCAGTTCGATAAGATATCATCATTGCTTGAAAATGTAGAAAAGGTAAATCCACATGTAAATAGGCAGGCAGCAAAGCCTGGTGAAGACGTACTG
Organism: Nitrososphaerota archaeon; assembly: GCA_027315065.1. Classification (GTDB taxonomy): domain Archaea; phylum Thermoproteota; class Nitrososphaeria; order Nitrososphaerales; family Nitrosopumilaceae; genus Nitrosotalea. The sequence continues at coordinate 7,859 of DAHUYT010000044.1, forward strand.
GAAATATGATCTGGACACATTAAATCAAGTCGCTGTACCTTCTATCTTGTCTGCATGCAACAATCCATTGTACTCCTTAAAAGCGAATCTTTCCTGATACCGTGTGAAAAAAAGAAGGGCAAAGACAGTTTACACATATGAGGTAAAACCAACCAACTTTTTCACCCTACCTGTGCAAAAGCAGGCAGTTGTTCTATCCCATTTCTATTATCTGCTGTCGTCAATTCAGGAACCTTTGCGGATTACGGTAACAAAAGAGCCCTTGAGTGTAGACATGGGAAACGAGATAAGACATCTTCAGATTTTACGAACCTTCATGTCAAGCGCAGAGCCGCTTGACGGCATCCTTGAGAGCCAAGGGTATGATTATTTTTTTGCACCTAGCCCACCCAAGTTTGAGGCAAAAAAAGAGTACTGGAAACACCTTCTTTTACAAAATGACAAAGTGGCTAAATGCTTCACACTCTACTCTCCATCCTCCTCACTCTCTCCTGCTTGGGTCTACTCTCTTCTTTCTGCATGTGATGGAATCATGTTGCAATTTACTCCAATTGAACAAGACAGGGCAGTATCCAAATTACGAAAAAAAATTCACCTGATGAGGTCTACGCAGAGCACCAATTCAAAAATAGTCAATCAGATCCAGATAGGACTTCAGACAGTTTCTGAACTAGAAAAAAACAACACTAAATTATTCATGGTCACTGTAAATACGATAATTTTAGCAGATGATATCAAATCATTAAAGGTTGCGGCAAAAAAATTTGTAAAACTTAGTCACATATCGCTTTCATATTTTGATAATACTCCTGCCAATCAAGCCAGGATGTTAGAAGGGTGGGGAAAAAAGCTGTACGTTGAGCTTGGCTCATGCGATGTCTTCTATCCGTTTGTAAGCTCAGACATGCTTGAGGTACCAAACGGTATTGCCATTGGTATCAATTACAGCACTGGTGCACCGATTATCTTCAATTATTCAATGCGCACAAATTATAACATCTTGATCCTTGCAAGCTCTGGTGCCGGAAAATCAGTCACTGCTAAACTAATCTTAAAGAGACTGATGGAAAAGTTTCCAACAGCACTTACATTTATCGTAGACCCAGAAGGAGAGTACGAAAAGATTGCAAGGTATCTAAAGATAGAACCCATAAGAATTACAGGAGAGGAGGAGCTTGGATTTGATCCATTTAGGATGTTTGACAAGCCAAGTGATGCTGTAAATGTACTCTGCGAGATTGCCCAAGCTCCGCCACTTGTTGTAAACTCTTTTCTTGCAAAATGCGAAAGTGTCAAAAATCTTGACGAGTTTTATGGTAAACTATCTGAGGAAGAAAAAAAGTATCTTGTGAACTTGGTAACAGGTCCTATGGCAACGCTATTTCGGGGTGAGCCCAAGGTGTCTGACCAGACAATCATATCGCTCAAGGGGACATATGCCGAGGACTATGTGGCAAAGGTGAGCTTTTTGGCACTTGCCAAACTCTGGAAGAAGATAGGTTCCGTGCCTGTGGATATTCCAAAGATCCTCCTAATAGACGAAGGGCACCTCATATTCAGGTTTGCAAGTGCCGCTAAATTCGTAGACCTGCTTGCACGCATGGGACGAAAAAAGAACGTCATTTTCATGTTCATATCCCAGAGGGTGGAAGACGTTACAAAGACAGAGGCAGGGCGTGCATTCTTTGACAATTCAGAGACCAAGATTATTTTAAGAAACAATGAGATTGCATCAGACGAGCTTGTCAGGTCGCTGCAGCTCTCTCCGCAGGAAAAAGATATGGTGTTATCATTCAACCCAGGAGAAGCTCTTATCCTGACTCGAGACTATAGACTGCGAGCATTCATCACGCCATCAAAGGAAGAGCTTGAGATGTTTGGCACATCTCCACTAAATCAGAATGCAGCTTAAGAACAAGTACTACAAGTATTTCTGCGAGATATCTTATCTTGTAGAAATTCCGGAAAAGGAGCTTGCGAAAAAGATAATCGCACTTGATATCGGAGAAAAGTTTGAAACACAAAATTATATCATACGGCTTAAAGATAGATCGGAGTCACATGGGCAGGCACTTTACTATATTTGTATTTACGACAAGACTAGCAAACTAATTCGCAACGATCCAATATTTTTGAAACAACCCAAAAGGGAAAAACATCCGAGTCTTTAAAACACTAACTAGTTTTGTTATCATGAACAGACGCGCAATTCATTCTGCATATGCAGTTTCTTTGCTGGTGCTTGTCGCAGGAGGCCTCAGTGTACTTGTATACAATTTCATGGTAAACTCTAACAACATTTTGTCATCAAATGTCCAGTATTCAATTAACAGCGCATCACTTACAAGCATACAGTCTGGTACACTGACGTGGTATGATGTTACATTACAGAATACTGGAAGTAAACCATTTATGCAAACAAATGTGGCAGTTGTCATAAATGGTATGACATACAATCTACCTCAAAATGATACTACGGTAAATCCTGGAACCATAATGGAGCAAAAAGGAACACTGAGTGCTGCCTCTACATATGGCGGTATCTATACAGTGAGGGTAAACGCTGTAGCAAATGATGGCTCTACTTTTGTCACAAGTACTCAAGTGACAGGAAACTGAAAATTAGTTCATATTGGTTTCATAGTTAGAGACAGTCGCTAAGAGCCAAGTTTTACCAAGGAAAGAGACACATAGCTTGGCGGTGAAATGGGATTATATTGGTTGGATTTAAATATTGATGATATAACCAATATATTGGTAAGTTGGCAAGTATAAAAATGAAACCAATAGGCGAAGCGATCGAAAGGAGAGGCTACGTAAGGGAGAGGATTTTGCGGGTGTTGCTAAACAACCCTGACGGAAAGATGACAAAGTACCGATTAGCCAAGCTGTCCGGTGCAAATATTTCTTGGGTTATTGAAACACTGCGAAATTTAGAAAAGATGAACTTGGTGAAGGCAACGAAGGTGATGAATTATACGGGAGTTATCAACATCTGGAAAGACTGGAAGATAAAACCAAAGACCAGAGAATACATGATAAAAGATCCTCTTGAAGTGCTCAGTAAAACCAACATGAAATACGCACTTACTACCTATTCTGCAGAAAATTTAGTTCAAGGTTATCTATTTCCATCACGGGTGGACTTTTACATAGATTCAAAGGATCTGAAGAAATGGCATAACCTACTTTCGGAAAAAGGACTAGTTGGAAAAGGAAATGTCAGAATTCTTATGACAGACAATCATGTCTTCTACAATTCTTTTGTTAAAAAGGGATTGACTTTAGTATCTGTACCACAATTGATAGTGGATCTCTTGGTGGAGGGACTGGTAGCTGTGGAAGCGGCAGAAATGTTGTTGGAAAAGGAGGAGAAGAACTCT
>DAHUYT010000045.1 GCA_027315065.1 Nitrososphaerota archaeon
GGCTATGACTGGGCGCGTGTTGTAATAACAACCTTGTATTGGACAACATCGACCACATGATTTAGTATAACTCATACTAGAATCCCCCAATGAATTGCTAAAGCTAATTCTTTGATTAGATGTTGAACTTGTTCAAGAGAGAACGGATATCCCAATTCTTGCTTATGCGAATTTGAAATATGCCAAGAGAGGCTTTTGAGAGAATGATATGTCTTTGATTTATTCTTAGATTTGTACTTGCAAAAGGGACATTGAGACTTGATTGGTCTTGAGAAGATCTTGTAGTATATCCCAGCTTCTTTTATTAATAACTCAGTGTTTAACACATTCATAACATCCCGTTTTGGAGAGTTTTTCTAGACAGGAGCTCTCCAAAACTAATTTTCCATTTTCATTGATTTTAGCGTGAAACTCTAATGGTTTTCCATCATTAAGCTTGAGAAATTTCTTATCGAGACCGATTATGATATTTTCTTCATTAAAATCAATAGTTTTTGTTACGCCAAGATCAATTTCTTTCATTTTCGAGATCCTCTGAAAATAGAGATTCGGTTACCAGCTGCTTTTTGATGTTAACATTGTATCTGCAACGGGGGCAGTTAGTGTAAAAATTACTTTTACCTTGATAATTCCACTTGTGGCCACAATTTCTACATTTTAAGTTAATCATGTATATCCATTAAACGTGCTAACTAACAAAACACTTTTTATCTATAACTCCCCCGGTGCAACATGGTTGGAAAAAGAAATAACATATCGCCGTTAGATGAAAAAATTTTGAGACTACTTTATGACACAGGCGAAGATCGAATAGATGGATACAAAAGTTCTGAATATGTCAAAAAAGTATTCAACGAATCTGGTCCAGATATAAAAAAGAAATTACAAAGGCTTGAGGGTTTTGGACTAATCATGAAACACGAAAAAAAGAAAGGATCCAGAACTGATAGGTATTGGTGCATTACCACTTCTGGAAGATATTGTGTGCTTTCAAGGTTGAAAGACCATGAAGAAATTAGGAAATTTGTTGAAGGAAGTGTCAAGGCCGATGATTTTAAACCCGATATTCTCATATCAAACATCATGTGGTATCCCGACAATGCTGTAATCTCAGATTTTATTGCCAAGGAAAATTGGGAATCTATTGATGAGTTATTGGATAGAATAAGGGTGCGCGTTTCAAAGTATCAATATAAAAGAATAATTCTCGAGGTTAAGCAATGGTTTAAAGAATTTCATGGCACTTTGCCTTCGAATCTAAAGGATTTCCCTAAGGATTTTTTTTGAAATGGCACAAAATGAAGTTATTCTATATAAAAACGAAGGTTAACTTATATCATTGTCGTTAATGGGATTTGACAAATTTAGGTTATTAGCATCAAGAATGTACCGATTATTCTCATAGGGAAAAACTCGTCTTAGATTTGAAGTGAATCAAGAATTTTTGAAATATCTGTTATAGGTTTGCCGTTAGATGAAATCGCTTGATACGCAGGAGGGTTTTCAAGATAGTTTGGGATTCTATCCCTTATTCTTTCATCATATGGGGCAATCATCTCATTTTTGTAAAATATTCCAGTTGGGATTTTGGAGTCCCATTCATTTGACTTTATGAGAGCTTGTGTTAATTTTTCGTTCTCTTCATCTGATGAATCTATGTGCACGACTGGATCATATCCAGTATCTTCCAACTTGTAAATTCTTGGGCGTGGTTTATTTGTTATTTCGTCAATGTTATCCATTCCTGCAAACCAATCTCTTGTGTTAATATCATTATATGTAGGACATGGTTGCAAGACATCAAGGAAAGAAAGTCCCCTATGCTTTACTGCTGCAACAATTAGATCTTTTAGTTGCCTGACATCGTATGCGTAACCCCGTGCAACAAATGTAAAACCGCTGACTATTGCCAATGCAATTGGATTCACAGATTGATTTACGTTAGGTTCTGGAAGTGATTTTGTTTTCAAACCAAGCTTAAGAGTTGGAGAAGCTTGTCCTTTGGTCAGACCATAGACCCCGTTATTGAATATGATATATGTCATGTCCACATTTCTTCGCCCTGCTGCCACAAAATGCCCAGCACCTATACTCAATCCATCACCATCACCACCTGCCGCAACTATTGTCATTTCCGGATTTGCAAGTTTGGCACCCTGTGCAAAAGTCATTACCCTTCCGTGCAATGTGTGTACTCCATAGACATTCACAAAATGTGATGTCTTGCCAGAGCACCCGATTCCCGAAAAGATCGCGGCCTTGTGACGTGGTATTTCCATTTCCGCAAGTGCCATCTGTATTGCATTTACAATACCGAAATCTCCACAGTTGTGCAAGATTGCATTTTCTGATACATATGAGTTGACATCATCTACTTCGAGGTTGTAAACTAGTCCATCATAGCTAAAGCTCTCAATCTCTTTTACAGGAATTAGGACATAATCAGGTGTAATAATTGACGAAGACGGTTTTTCGGTGTGATCTTTTGGTTCTAGTTTTTCTCCAAGTATTGTACACAACACTGCAAAATCTCTATCGTTTACAACCTGCATTGAATATGACTCACGGTGAATTCCATATTTTTTGCCAACAGTAATTATTGGAACAACTCCCTGTCTTAACAGAAGTGCCTTTAGTTGTTCAGACAAAGTCTTCGATGTTGTCTTAAAGTTGCCTCGCATCTGTTGTGTATTAATCCATCCATCACCCAGCCATAGACCCTTGATGAGATTTTTTTGTTTTTGCACTGGGAGTAGCATTGCAAAATGCGGTATCTTCTTGTTGTATGATCTATGACCAAACCATTCCAAGAACAGCCTTCCAAGGGGTGCTGAATTGAAGGTTATTGTAGTTGCATTTCTTTTAGTGTTTTTTGTACCATTTAGACCAAATGTTTTAGACATTATATTTGCAACATCATCTAAAAACGCAGTCTCACTTGCGTTGAAAGTAAAGTGTATCTCTCTTTCATGCACATACCCTTCTGCAATATAGTATCCCATCAATCTTAGAACATCTTCGTTGAGCGGAATTTTGGCTGGAAGTGGCTTGGAGACAGTATCTTTTTCCTTTAGTTGATAATCAGCTTTGATATAATCTCTATCTATCTCCTCCTTTTGAATTGGATACACTAGATAGTCTTTTGTTTTGATCTCGTCTGCTCGTGTCCAGACTGCGTCAAACTTTTTGTTGTGAAGTTTTTCATGTTCATGTCTTACTATCAACACAGGATGCTCATCTGTAAGATATGTTATTCCAAAACATTTTGTGACAAGCTTGAAAAGTTTTCCTTTGTGAATGTGTGTTATGATCTCATTTACCTTATGGTAAAGACCATCTCTACCAAGAACCTTCTCCCCTACCTTGAGTTGTTGAATTTGTTTTACTGATGGATTACAGTGAAGAAGCGTGTTAGGCAACACACAACCTGGGCACCAATCGTTATGCACCTCGGTTTTGTAATCCGATAAGTTAGACACCATATGATAACACCTGTCTTTTCTCAGCCTTTCCATCTATTATTTTTTTAATTGACTCGTACAATTCTGTGCAGGTCATCGCTCTTCCAGTATACTTGAGAATATAATAATCAACTTTACGGTCCAAGTTTTCATTTAGTAATGTTCCTAGTTGAGCAGAATAATTTGCTTCTACATCTATTATAGTTTTGACACTTTTTAGCAAAGATTTGATATAATCTTGCGGGAACGGATGCAATAGCTTTACTTGTACAAACCCGACGTCATAGTTGTCTTTTTTCAGCATTTCAATTGCATCAAGAATTGGCCCTTTGGTAGACCCCCAGCTTACAAGACAAAAGTCAGAGATTCCATGATTTACTGCCTGCTCTTCCTTTGGGATCGTTTTCAAAGCTATCCCCATCTTCTTTGCTCGTTTATCCATCTTGTACATTCTGTTCAGTGGATCTTCTGAGATGTGACCTTGTTCATCGCTTTCGTCGCCTGTGTTCCAAAATATACCATTTTCAAGCCCTAGTTTAGATCTTGGGGATATCCCATCTTCAGATGGAGTAAAACGCCTGTAATTATCATCATTGATTTCTTTCAAGAGCTTACCTCGCTCGATCGTAATCTTTTTGGGATCAAATCTTTTCACAGTTGCGACAGTACTTGCAATGAATTTATCCATCATGTGAATTACAGGCATTTGAAATGTTTCCGCGAAATTGAAGCATTCTGCTGCATCATAAAATCCCTCTTCAATGTCGCCTGATGCATAAACAATTCTAGGAAAATCTCCATGACCGGCATATATTGCGAAAAGCAGATCATCTTGTCCATGCCTAGTAGGAAGTCCCGTTGAGGGGCCACTTCTTTGATATAGTGTAACTACAATCGGTACTTCATTTATTCCAGCCCAACCAAGAGCTTCTGCCATGAGAGAAAATCCTGGACCTGATGTGCTAGTTGCAGCCCTCGTGCCTGTCAGCACAGATCCAATTAGCATACCCATTGCTGAAATCTCATCTTCGGTCTGTACTACCATGATAGAACCAGGTCTATTATTTTCAACATCAAATGTTTCATTTGATTCCAAAAATACACTCTCGTCTGATGCCGGTGTAATTGGATAGTATGATTGAAACCTGCATCCTGCGGCTAACTTTCCAAGACCTGTAGATTGGAACCCTTGTACTAGAATAACATCCGAGTCGCTTTGAATTGAAGATAACTGATATTTGAATTTCTGATATTTGGCTGTCGCATAATTATATGCATAGTTTGCAGCATGCTTATTCATCTCTGCAATCTTGGGCTTACTTGAAAAAATTTTTTCTATAGAACGTAACAGGGTGTCAGGCGGTAAACCCAACAAACCAATGGATACAGATACAGATAGAACATTTAGCATTCGAAACATTCCTCGAATAGCAGGATTATGCATTTCTTCTGCCAGAGTAGAAAGTATTGTCTTAAATGATACAGGATACAGAATGACGCCTCTGTCTTTTGCTGCTTCCAGTACTCCCTGTACAGTAAATGGCTTATTCTTTGATAAAAGATATTTCTCTAATCTCTCTTTGAACGGTTTGTCAAGGGTAGGTATTTCATCAGTCTTAACCTGCTCAAGATCAGATTCGTATACAATTGCACCATCGTTATGTACGTCATCTGCATGTCTAAACAGAGTTTCTGCGTCAAACGCTGCAAGTATTGTAATTCCAGTGATGTTAGAATGAATTTCGTTGTCAGAAACTCTTACCCCGAAATAGCTGTGTTCCCCTTTGATATTAGAGTAGTATTCCCTTTTTCCAAAAATTTTCAAACCGCATCCAGCACAAGCTCCTGCAAAGATATTAGCTGCAGATTCAACACCGCCTCCCTGTGGGCCGCCTATAACCCACGTTAAATCGATTGAACCCACACCGAATCTAGATAATCATCAAATATTAATAATACTATATTTCTCGTTTTGTAAACCTAACCGCCAGTAGCAGCGTCAAACAAGGCACATTCGCATTTATCACGCTCACCACAAAATGGGCAAACACAAACACATTTTTCAATCGGGTTGCTACATTGAACACAAACTGCAAACTCTTCTTTGTGTTTCAATTCATTATTATTATGCAGACTTGTTATAAATGAGTTCTGATAATTACAAAATCTCATCATAAATACGGGTAGAACCATATCTATGGTATATTGGATAAGAGTCTTACAAGGTTCTATGCCTGGTATCAGGGCGGAAAAGACTGCCAAGTCATACACACAATATCTAAACTATTTTTTGGGCTTTGTTAAAATCAAAGAGGCTGGTGGATTATTACAACTTAAGGATACTGTCATAAATGAAATAGTGGAAGATTGGGTGCTGTATCTGAAATCAAAAGGGCTTAGAAAATCAACCATCAGGGGACAGCTGTTGAGCTGTTTATGGCTATGAATGATCGTCCTTTACAGAATGTCAAGAAGATAAAGAAGTGGTTGCCTGCCGAGCAAAAGGCAACAGGGGCGAGGCTTGGACAAGGAATGATTTGAGAAAAATGATAGATTACTCCAAGTCCAAGAGAACGAGAGTTTGTTTCTATGTGCTGATTTCTACGGGTTGTAGAATTGCGTGTCTGCCTGAAATCAAGTTGAGTGATATTAGCGAGATGCCACAGAATACAAGAGCCATACAAGCCTAAAACATTATTAGACCTGCAACACAATCAAAAATATGGTAAGTATCGCAGATTTTACAAGTGCCTTTGAGAAAATTCTGACGCCTAATGTAGAAATGTTAAAGGGCGAGATTAAGGCACTTCATACAGAAATCCAAAGTGTCCGCAACAGCATGGATGAATTGGACAAACGCCTAAACATCACAAGGGAAGAATTGAAAACAGAGATACGGGCTTTGTCTGAAAAAATGGACATAATCAAAGACATGGAACAGATGAAGGCACGTCTTACCCAACTTGAAGCAAGACACTAATCCAACGCTTCAACCTACTAAAACATTATTAGACCTAAAACCCAACCAAGAATATGGCAGTAAAGGGCATAATCAAGGATATTGAAACCTTCCTCCTCCCGCAACTCAACGAAATAAAGGGCGAGATCAAAGCCATCACCGCAAGAATAGACGCACTTGATACTAAAATAGACTCCTTACGAAACGAGTTCAAGGGCGAGATTAAAGCACTTGATACTAAAATAGACTCCTTACGAAACGAGTTCAAGTCTGACATCGCCAGAGTAGAGCAACGGGTCATTTCATTAGAGCAGACTCTAAACATTACCAAAGAAATGGAGCAACTAAAGCACGAAGTAGCAGACCTCAAAGCCCGCCATTAAAAACCCACACTAACACAATCCAACGCTTCAACAACTCCCCGCTCTTTCTTCTCTCCTCCAAATATTCCTCAACCGCCTTCGTGGCCTCTTCTGTTAAATATCCGTAGTATTCTTGTTTATCTCCCGAATAAAGTTGGGCGAGGGTTGTTTATAATAAGAAAAAGTCATTATAAGTGAGTTTTTATAATGACCTTTTGAGTGATTTTTCCAATGAAAGTTCTGCTTACTCGACGTCTGCATGATTTTGCAGTAAAAGAGATTAGGAAGAGATACCAAGTTGAGATCTACACTGGCAAGGTTCCAATGCCGAAGGATTTACTTGTCTCTAAAATAAAGGACAAAGACGGTTTAATTTGTTATCCATATGACAAAATCGATTCAGATGTAATAAATGCAGGAACCAAACTCAAAGCAATCTCCACTTTTAGCGTAGGTTACAATCATATCGATGTTAAGGCTGCGTTAGAAAGAGGAATTATTGTAAGTTATACCCCAGAGGTACTTACAAGGGCTACAGCAGATCTTGCTATGGCGCTTATGTTATCTCTATTTCGGCGAGTCGGCGAGGGAAATAGCCTGATTCACAAAAAGGAATGGAAGACAATATTTGGACCATATGAATTTCTCGGTACGGATCTGCATGGGAAGACCTTAGGAATATTTGGAATGGGAAGAATAGGCAAGGCAGTTGCAAAAAGAGCACTTGGTTTTGAGATGAAATTGTTATACCACAACAGAAAACGACTCTCCCCTAGAGAAGAAAAGAGTTTGAATGCAAGATATGTTTCACTTGACGAGTTGTTCAGAAGAAGCGATGTGGTAAGCATACATGTACCACATACACCAAAGACACATCACATAGTGAATCTAAAATTACTCAAAAACATGAAAAAAACTTCTTTTCTTGTAAACACAGCACGAGGTAAGATAATAAATGAAAAGGATCTCGTCGTCGCATTAAAGAAAAAGACCATTGCAGGTGCCGCCTTGGATGTATTTCAAAATGAACCCATAGACGCTTCAAATCCTCTAATAGGATTAAAGAATGTGTTGATGACTCCACATATTGGAAGTGCGACCGTAGAAACTAGAAGAGAGATGGCAGAAATAACAGTCAAAAACTTGATGCTTTCACTTGCTAGGAAAAAACCAATCTACCAAGTCAAAGTTGAATCAGGTCATTTGGGTCGATTTTAATACAACTGGTTCCCACTGGCTTGAGATCTGCAAAGTGGATTGATCCTTGTCGGATTTTTCCTTCTTTCTGTAAAGAACCCAGTTTATCAACAAATATCTTCTTGTGGTTATAACATGTGACTCCAACCATGTATTCGTCATCCTTAGATTTTACTGAGATGACAAACTCTGGTGGCATTGGGCAATCTTGTCCATTTTCTCTGACAGAGCAGCGCTCCGGGAACATAATTTTATTGTGTTGCTTAATAATATTAAGTTTGGTGGAATAGATACAATGATGTTTCTAAAATCATTAAATCTTCTAAATAATTCTTCTGTAGCGGTTGCTTTATTTTTCAAGTTACAATGATCTAGTTTGATCATTTTAATGGGACAAAAATGTCAAGCCATATGTAGCATTATGTAAATAATGAACCACATATGGATGATATAATAACAGTCACATGAGTCAACAACATTCTCTTTATCCTACTAAAACTACAAGAGCATGAGCCTTTATGAAATATACAACAGGATGGATTATAGTCATCCCAGGAATGGTAATTTTTCCCACGTATATTACATCCATGTAAATTCTGATGGAAAAAATGTGATCGTGAAGAGTCTAACACTATAATTTAGATTTTTTTCAGATCAAGTACCTAGAGACCATCATTTTGAGCGTTGAATTTATGGAAAATCTTGTCAATATAGCAAATAACAAAGGTATAATGCCGTAGACAACTAGATCTAGTCCATAATCAAAAATGAAATTCAACTCAAAATATTAGAGGCATATAGTCGCGATGTAGGTCGAGGCGTAGCACGTCTTGACTATGAATCAATGGATGTGCTTGGAGTATCCAGTGGTGACATTGTAGAAATCACTGGAAAAAGAAAATCTGTTGCAAAGTGTCTTCCCCTTTATACATCAGATGAAGGAAAAGGAATAATCAGAGTAGATGGACTTGCCCGAAATAATACAGGAGTGGCAGTAGGAGATATGGTCATGTTACGAAAGATAAAGGCGATTGCAGCCGAAAAGGTCGTAGTTGCTCCACTTGATACGATGCCACCAATAGATGAAAGATATCTTACAGATTCGTTAGAAAATATTCCTTTGGTAAAAGGCGACAATATCATGGTACCTTACTTTGGTGGACGACTCACATTTCAAGTCATTAGCATAACACCGGTAACAGGCGCAGTAATTGTAACTTCAAAAACAGTATTTCACATTGCTGAAAAAGAAGAGAGTTTACGAGGTGTACCACAGGTAGCATATGAAGACATTGGTGGTATGAGCGATGAGCTTAGAAAAGTTCGCGAGATGGTCGAGTTACCAATGAGGCACCCAGAAATTTTTGAAAAGCTTGGAGTCGAGGCTCCAAAAGGCGTGCTGCTTTATGGAGTGCCAGGTACTGGTAAGACACTATTGGCAAAAGCGGTGGCAAATGAGACCAACGCGCACTTTACTAGCATTTCAGGTCCGGAAATTATGAGTAAATTTTATGGAGAAAGTGAGGCACGCCTAAGGGAAATCTTCAAAGAGGCGCGAGAAAAATCTCCGTCCATTATTTTTATTGATGAAATTGATTCCATAGCTCCAAAACGTGAGGAAGTAACTGGTGAAGTTGAGAGAAGAGTAGTTTCCCAGATGCTTGCACTTATGGATGGACTTGAGGCAAGAGGCAAAGTAATTGTCATTGCTGCAACAAACAGGCCAAATGCGTTAGATCCTGCCCTTAGAAGACCAGGCAGGTTTGACAGAGAAATAGAGATCAGAATACCAGATAAAAAGGGAAGACATGAGATACTTTTGATACATACAAGAAACATGCCATTAAGTGACGACGTAAACTTGGAGAAAATGGCTGCAATAAGCCATGGATTTGTTGGAGCTGATTTGGAATATCTCTGTAAAGAAGCTGCAATGAAATGTTTGAGAAGATTATTACCGGAAATTAACTTGGCAGATGAAAAGATTCCTGCGGAAACTCTTGAAAAGCTCGTTGTAAACGATGAAGATTATAGGCTTGCATTACGTGAAGTCACCCCTGCTGGCATGCGGGAGGTTTTCATTGAAAAACCTGACATAAAGTGGGACCAAATAGGAGGATTGGAAAAGGTGAAGCTAGAGCTGCAAGAAGCAGTAGAATGGCCTATGAAATATCCCATATTTTATTCAAATCTTGGGTATAGGACACCGCGTGGAATATTGCTTCATGGACCAAGTGGAACTGGAAAGACGCTTTTAGCAAAAGCCGTAGCAACAGAGAGTGAAGCTAATTTCATCTCAGTGAAAGGGCCTGAGCTTTTATCAAAATGGATAGGTGAATCAGAACGAGGAATAAGAGAGGTATTTCGAAGAGCGAGACAGGCATCGCCATGTGTTATATTTTTTGATGAGATTGATTCCATTGCTCCAACAAGGGGGATGGGTGAAACTGCAGTTACAGAAAAAGTAGTCAGCCAACTTCTCACAGAACTTGATGGTATTGAAAGTCTTCATGGAGTAGTAGTCATTGCTGCAACAAACAGAGCAGACATGATAGACAAAGCATTACTTAGACCTGGCAGATTTGACAAGATGGTATTGGTACCAATACCAGACAAAGAGGGTAGACTCAAAATACTTGAGATAAGCTCAAAAGACATCCCAATTGAGAGAGAGATTGGAACTCAAAATGGCATAAACCCAGATTATGTAGACCTAGACAAGATTGCAGAAGCTACAGATGGTTTTAGTGGTGCAGATGTTGCGTCTATTGCAAATACTGCTGTATCTCTTGTCATACACGAGTTTATTGAAAAATACCCAGATCCAAAAGAGGCAGAAAAACGTGTCGAGGATGCAAAGGTAACCATAAAGCATTATGAAGATGCCATCAGAAAAGTAAAGACCCAGAAAGATCTAAAGATTGGCGAAAAAGTATCAATATCACACTTTAGATGATTTAACAAAATTAAGGGTTTTTTGCTGTCGGTTCAAAATTTTTCAAATTCTAAAAAATTAGGTTCAGAAGATAAATAGTAAAAATCAAGGCGCCGGGAGAGAGATTTGAACTCTCGGACCCTTGCGAGTACGCGCTTTATGGTTTTCATTTCCAGGCGCGCGCCCTACCAGGCTAGGCGACCCCGGCATTAATTCGCCAAGTCAACTTCGTTGTAAAAATCTACCATATATTACTGTAAACTAGGCATTTCATAGATTATACAAAGTTAGAGTCAAAAAAGTCCATTATGTTATAG
>DAHUYT010000046.1 GCA_027315065.1 Nitrososphaerota archaeon
CAACAACTACAAGCACTTGAAGGATACTTGGCGGATTTGATGCAAAAGGAAGAGTCTGTAATGAGGCTTTTACATGAAGCAACAAATGCTATAGAGTCAATGAAATCTATAGGTGTAGATACAACACATGAATCTCTTATACCTGTAGGTATGGGAGCTTTTGTAAAAGCTACAATAGAGCCAAACCAAAAAATAATCGTCAATATAGGATCTGGAGTTTCAATTGAACAAGATAATGATTCTGCAATTAACTATATGGAATCTAGGATTAAAGAATTAGAAATCGTACTTCAACAATTGGCAGCTCAGAGACAAGAAGTATCCCTTAGGCTTGAACAAGGTCAACAGGAAATGAACAAGCTTATACAATCAAGCCGCAATTCTACGCAGTAAGGCAATCCATCATGTTTGATAAACTAAGAAATGCTTTTTCTTCAGCAGTCAAAAGTTTCGGAGAAAAAGAGCTAAAGGAAAAAGATATAGATGAAGTTCTGTTTGAACTTGAAATAGCTTTACTAGAATCTGATGTAGCAACAGAAGTGATAGATTTACTAAAATTTGATTTGAAAAAACAACTAATTGGCGCAACAGTGCAAAAAGATGTAATAATAGAATTTGTGAAACAAAATCTAAGGCAAAGTATTTCAAACATGTTCGATGCAGCAGGAAAAATTGATATCTTATCCAACATACGAATGAAAAAGGAAAGTGGAGAACCATATATCATTTCATTTATGGGAATCAATGGAACGGGAAAAACTACTACTATAGCAAAATTTGCAAATCTTTTACGTGAAAATAAATTATCGTCTGTAATTGCTGCCGCAGATACATACAGGGCAGGAGCAATTGAACAGATAAGCGAACATGGTAAGAGATTAAACATAAAGGTCATAGCACAGAATTATGGTTCTGATCCGGCAGCAGTTTCGCGCGATGCTGTACTATACGCAAAATCACACAAGGTAGATTGTGTATTAATCGATACGGCAGGAAGAATGCAGACAAGCAAGAACCTTATGGATCAAATATCAAAAATCAATAAAGTGGTAAATCCTGATCTGAAGTTGTTTGTTGGTGACTCACTAGCAGGAAATGATACAGTTAGCCAAGCAAGAGAATTTCATAATTATACTAAATTCGATGGTGCTATTCTTACAAAAAGTGACGCGGATGCGCGTGGGGGTGCTGCTATATCTATAGTTAAAGTAACATCAAGCCCAATTCTCTACTTGGGTGTAGGCCAAGAATACAAAGACCTGAAACCATTTGACAAGGACTACTTTTTGGAATCTTTGTTTGGACCGCCGGAATCTTTGTCTGTGATGCAGACGTCACAGAAAGAAAAATCTCAGCAACAAACAGAACAAAAAGAAATCACTGTTGAAGAAAGGATGGGGATAGTAGATAAACAACAAGAACCCAAAATTGAGATTAAGGAGATAAAATCCGAAACAACACAAGTCAAATCAGAACCATCTGCGAAAAAAACTGAAGAAGTTAACGTTAAAAAAGAAATTATACCTGAACAAGAATCATCCAAAAAATTATTCAGATTGTTTGGTGATCAAAAACCTGAATCGAAAGTAGAATCAAATCCTGAACTTAAGATCAAACAAGAAATAAAGAAAGAAACGGAAATGAAATCGGCAGAAGAACTTTCAAGTGAAGATGATCCTTTCACAGGTGTAACAACAAAAGATATTGAAAAATATTCTGAACTGTTTGATGTTCCTCCACCTGAAAGTGATGGCGAAGCAAGAAAATTGGCCTCTAAAATACGAGAATGGATTTCCTGTGGTAGACCAAAATCCACAAAAGATAAAGATGTCATTGAGGAGAAAACTAGTGAAAAAAAAGATGTCTCGATATCTGATAGTAACAAGTCAAAGAAAAAACGCTCTGTGTTTGGATGGATGAAGAAATGAAATTAAAAACAAAAGACCTGTTGACACTAAATGAACTTAAAAAATCTGAACTTGTTGAAATTATTGATAATGCAATAAAACTGAAGAGAGATTTGAAGAAGGGAATTTCCAAACCTCTTCTTAAAAATAAAACCCTTGCAATGATCTTTCAAAAACCATCTACAAGGACACGAGTAAGCTTCGAAACTGGAATGTTTCAACTAGGAGGACACGCACTAAATCTCTCCGCAGATGAATTACAACTAAAGAGGGGAGAAACCATAGAAGATACATCAAAAACGCTTTCGAGATATGTAGATTTGATAATGGCTAGAGTATATTCTCATGATGAGATCGAATTACTTGCAAAGAATTCTTCTGTTCCTGTAATGAATGGCCTTTCTGATTCTTTTCATCCATGTCAAACACTTGCAGATCTTATGACAATCAAAGAAAAGAAGAAAAAACTGGCTGGTCTTAAGTTGGCATGGATAGGTGACGGCAATAATGTATGTAATTCGATGATCTATGGTTGTGCAAAGACTGGCATTGATATTAGTATAGCAACTCCAAAAGGATACGAGCCTAATCTGAATGTCGTAAAAGAATCTAGCAAACTAATTAGCGTGAAATTATCAAATCATCCAGAGACTGCTGTACAGGACGTAGATGTTGTAGTAACAGATACCTTTGTATCGATACATCATCAAACTACTGATAGGACAAATGACTTTCTTCCACGTTTTCAGGTAAATTCAGATTTGATGAAAAAAGCTAATCCATCTGCAATTTTTATGCATTGTTTGCCTGCTAAACGGGGGCAGGAAGTTACAAGTGAGGTGATCGATGGGCATCAGTCAGTAATCTGGGACGAAGCTGAAAATAGACTTCATGCTCAAAAGGCGCTTATGGTAGCCTTGTTGAGAGTCTAACGTTTATAAGAGCTTCACCAAAATTTTTTGTAAATAGGTTAGTATAGTTGGCATATTCCCAAATATTACGCAGATCTCGTGAAGAGAAAACAAACTATGGAAGGAGAAGAAACCTTCTCATGGGTAGGAGAGACTTTATCACAGTTCAGATATCAAATGAGAATACGCTTGTACAGATACACAGGCCGGAAATATTGGGAGATAAAGTTCTGTCGTCATCTCATTCCAGATTTCTTTTGAAAAAGGGTTGGAAGGGTTCAAGAAAAAGCATACCTGCAGCATATCTAACAGGTTATCTTGCAGGTAAAAAAGCACTGGCTAGCGGTGTTAGCAGTGCAGTTCTTTATGTTGGTACTAGGCGGTATACTCAGAGAATATCGGCAGCACTGAAAGGAATAATAGATGCCGGACTTGATGTACCAGCAGATGAAGAAACTTTTCCTTCTGCAGATAGGATCACTGGAAAATATCTCAAAATTGCAAACGAAATTGACAAGGTAAAATCAGCGATAGATAATGAGGTAAAGACCAAATGAGCAGATCAGAGACAAGACAAAGATCCAGAGAACCCGAAGTGGAATGGGTGCCAAGAACTACATTGGGAAAACTAGTTGCTACTAACAAGATTATTTCCATGAAAGAGATCTATGAAAATGGTTATAGAATTCAAGAATCAGGAATCATCAAGAAATTATTACCTGGAATTAAAACAGAGGTTATAGATGTCGGCATAGTACAAAAACAGACTACTAACGGAGAATATACAAGATTCAAGGCACTTGTGGCAGCAGGTGATGAAAACGGATGGCTCGGTATAGGCCAAGGAAAATCAAAACAAATGAGAATTGCCATCGAGAAAGCCACAAGTCAAGCTTATCTTAACGTAAGTCCTGTGAAACTGGGATGTGGAAGTTGGGAGTGTAGATGTGATCAGAAACATTCTGTACCTTTTAAGGTTAGAGGCAGGGGTGGAAGTGTAACAGTTGAAATTATTCCAGGGCCTAGAGGCCTTGGACTAGTAGCAGGCGGAAATATAAAAAATCTGTTAAAACTTGCAGGTCTGAAAGACGCGTGGACTAAAAGCAAAGGATCCACAAATACCATGACCTCTACATCACGAGCAGTTTTGAATTGCTTGAGACAAACATTTAGTCAAGGTTGAATATAGATGGGAAAAGCTTTCTTAGTAATACGAATGAAAGGAACAATTAATGTTCCACACTGGGCAAACACTACTTTGGATCTGCTTCACTTAGACAAGAGATATAGAGCCACAATAATCCCAGAACGAGATAATACAAAGGGAATGTTGAACAAGATTAAACACTATGTATCATGGCAGGAAATCGATATTCTAACAGCCAAGGAGCTTTTGGAAAAAAGAGCCAGAAAAGAGGGATACCGAAAACTTACAACTGAAGATATTGAAAAGCTTGGATTCAAAAACACTGACGAACTAGCAAAATCGCTGGCAGACGGCGCTATTGCATTATCAAAGTTAAAGCCGCTTAAACCATGGTTTGCTCTGTCTCCTCCAAGGCATGGATTCAAGAGAAGCACCAAGAAAATGTATGGTGAAGGGGGAATATTGGGAAATCATAAGGGACTTCTTACACAAGTAAAGATGATGATTTAATATGGCAACAAGATTACGAAAGACAAGAAAATTCCGTGGAGGGAGAAATCATGGATGGGGCCAGATAGGGCAACACAGGGCCAGCGGTCACAAAGGGGGACTTGGAAGATCTGGCATGCATAAACATCACTTTATCCGGATGCTCTTAACGGATCCAAGACATTTTGGTCATGATTCTACTCATCCGCCACATCCAAACCTAGTAAGGAAATGGGCAAGTGTAAGAGATCTAGATGATATCTATGCAAAACATGGAAAACAAGAAGGTGGAAAGAAGGTAATAGATCTCTTAGAACTTGGCTATGACAAGTTATTGGGAGGAGGACAAACAAAGAATGCTTATATCATAAAAGTAGGGCGATTCTCTGCTACTGCAGAAGAAAAAATCAAAAAATCTGGTGGCGAGGTGCTCGCTGTAGTATGAGTGAAGAAGCAACACCGACCGGTTTTCTTAGAACAATAATTTCAAAAGCAGAGACTTACATTCCGCAGGTACCAAAACCCAAGAAAAAAATTCCTTTACATATCCGTTTGATATGGTGTGGAATAGCTCTATTTGTTTACATGATTATGGGGCAGACTCCACTGTACGGAGCAACAACACCTGCCTTTGACTTTCTTGCTTTTGCAAGAGTAATTTTTGCGTCACAACAAGGAACCCTGATAGAACTAGGTATTGGGCCTATAGTAACGGCAGGACTTTTAATGCAACTCTTAAAAGGTTCTGAAATATTTCATTTGGATTTCAAAAAGCCGGAGGATAGAGAACTCTATCAAACAGCAACAAAAATTGTAACGTATATTGTAATCATTGCAGAGTCCTCATTATATGGAATGGCTGTATATGGACCAAGACTTCCTAATCATGAGGTTGCCATTATTCTAATTGGGCAGCTCATTGGTGCGTCCATAATAATCATGTTATTGGATGAATTGGTTCAGAAAGGATGGGGAATAGGAAGTGGAATTTCCTTATTCATTGCTGCAGGTGTAGCTCAACAGATAATTTGGTCGCTCATAAGCCCAATTCCTGCAGGGGATGGAGGGCCAGTAGGAGTATTTGCAAATATTATTTATGCATTTATCCACAGCAACTTTAGTAACCTGTTATTCCGAGTAAACCAACTGCCTAGCATTTTTAGCCTCTTCATTACGGCTGGGGTATTACTAATTCTTGTATATACACAAGGAATCAAGATAGAAATTCCTATTGTATCTACCAAATACCGAGGATTCTCCGCAGTATATCCAATCAAGTTGATGTATGTCTCAAACATTCCAGTCATCTTGGCATCTGCACTTACTGCTAACGCTGTGTTTATTGGTCAAATACTCTGGTCCAACTTTAATCCAAGAAACGCAAATCCGATTCTGAATTTTCTAGGTATGTTCGATCCCACTTCTCCATCTACTCCTACTGGGGGAATTCTTTACTATGTAACAGCTCCTCTTGGACTTGATACTGTAGCACTGGATCCCACGCGCGCTGTTCTGTATATATTATTCATGGTGGGCATAGTTGTTCTCTTTGGTAGACTTTGGATTGAACTTGGAGGACTGTCTGCTAAAAGTGCAGCAAAGAACCTGTTAGATGCAGATGTGCAAATACCGGGCTTTAGACGTTCCAATCAACCGGTAGAGGACTTGTTACAGAAATACATTCCATCTGTTACAATAATAGGTTCAATTATTCTTGGACTATTAGCTGGTATTTCAAATGTATTGGGAACCTTTGGCTCAGGGACAGGGATGCTACTTACAGTTGACATCTTGATTAACTATTACAATCTACTAGTAAGAGAAAAAGTAGAAGAGGTAATGCCTGCTCTGGGTGCGTTGCTTGGCAGAAAGTAAAAGAGTAATAATAGTTGGAATTCCTGGAGTCGGAAAGACTACTATTGTTTCCAAGGTTGTTGATATCTTAAAAGAAAAAAAGATCAGTGTTAGTGTCTCAATATTTGGCACTGTCATGTTTGACGAAGCAAAGAAGACCCTAGGAATCCAAAGCAGGGATGATCTCCGTAAACTTACGGTGCGAGAACAAAAAGAGCTCCAATCCATGGCCGCAAAAAAAATAGCTTCAATAACTGATGAGGCCGTGATCGTAGATACACACGCATTTATCTCTACAAAGGAGGGATTCTATCCGGGCTTACCTCATAACGTTCTAGAAATTTTAATGCCTGATAGCTTTATCATGATCACTGCTAGACCGGAGGAGATTTACAATAGAAGAATGAAGGATAATACGAGAAACCGCGATATCGTATCAATTGATGCGATAAAAAAAGAACTTGATGTTACAAGCGCTATGCTTTCAACTTGTTCTATACTATGTGGTTCACCAATAAAAATGGTTCTTAACAATGAAGGTAAAGTTGACGAGGCTGCAAAAGGAATTGTAAGTGCAATGGGATTTAACAATGGGATTTAACGTGATCTAACAATGGGACATGGCATAATAATGAAACTTACCAAGACTACCATGGATACAAGTTGAATTGCTTAGATCAGTAATAATATCAGGGTCTCCGGCCATTGGAAAGACTACAATAGCAAAGGGTCTTGCAAAGGAATTTGACCTGAAATACATTAGTGGAGGTGACGTACTAAAAGAGATGGCAAAAGAAGAAGGATTTCAGACTGAAGAGGATGATTTCTGGGATACTGAAGCCGGAATGAGGTTTCTGAATATGAGAAAAGGGAACCCGGAATTTGATAAAATAGTTGATGAGAAACTGAAGAAAATGTTCCTAACTGAAGATGTAGTCATAACTAGCTATACTCTTCCTTGGTTGGTTAAGGATGGGATCAAAATCTGGCTTGCCGGTTCACAAGAAATTAGTGCAAAAAGGATGACAACAAGAGATCATATATCATATGAACATGCATTTGGAATTGTGAAAAAAAGATATGAAGAAAATAAAATGATATACAAGAAATTATATGGCTTTAATTTTGGAGATGATCTATCTGTGTTTGATGAAATAATAAATACAGATGGTCTTGGCCCGGTTCAAGTACTTGAACTAGCAAAGAAGACAGTGAAAAATCATTATGACGCTCAAACAAATAGAAAATCTTAGAGTCATAGATCAGGACATTACGAATGATTCGTATGGTACTTACTATGATAGAAGAACAATAGAACAACTTCTCAATCATGGCTTCATATTGTTAGATAAACCAAATGGTCCAACAAGTCATGAGGCTGTTTCATGGGTAAAGAAAATACTGAATATTCCAAAGGCTGGACACAGTGGCACTTTGGATCCTCAAGTCTCAGGACTTTTGCCAATTGGTTTTGGTGAAGCAACCAAGGCATTGATAGTGCTTTTACTTGGACCAAAAGAGTATCATGCTTTAGGTAGACTTCACTCGTTACCTTCTAAGGAAAACCTAGATCAAGTGCTGAAACTATTAACAGGAAAGATCTATCAAAAACCTCCACAACGATCAGCCGTATCAAGGCAAACTCGAATAAGAAATGTGTATAAAATAGAAGTTATAGAACAAAAGGAGCGACTTTTACTTTTGCGTATCTTATGTGAAGCAGGAACATACATACGAAAAATTTTCTACGATATGGGAGAAATTTTGGGACCTGGGGCTACGATGATAGAATTAAGGAGAACAAGGGTGGGACAATTTAATGAAGACTCGAACCTCGTGAAAATGCATGATCTTGTAGACGCGTATGCATTATGGAAAGAAAAGAACGACGAGTCTAAGATAAGGAGAATAATCATGCCAATTGAATACTGTCTAAGTGAGATAAAATCTGTGGTCATAAGAGACTCTGCAGTAGATGCGTTGTGTCACGGTGCACAATTGGCAATACCAGGAATCCTTGAAATCTCAAATGGACTCAAAAAAGGTGACTTGGTTGGTGTCTATACGCAAAAAGGTGAAGTTGTGGCCCTTGCGGAAGCCATAATGCCAGAAGACGAGATAGTTGAAAATACCAAAGGATTTGCATTTCAGATTAAAAGAATTATTATGGCTCCTAACACTTATCCCAAAAACTGGCGCTCAAAGGCAGTAGTTAACAATTAAAAAGGAATCAATTTTACCTCTTGAAAGTTGATTCCAAAAGGAGCTACGATTTTTTTTGTTGTAGGTGTGCTAGGGGCAGGAATAATTGGGGCTTTCTTATTTCAAATATCTAATCAAACCCAGTCTCTAGTATATCAAAATGGGCCATCGCTTTCCATCATTACGGAGAAAATAAACTATCACCTAGGTGAGCCAGTACATATAAGGATAATCAATTCGGGCACAGTACCTTTGACGTTTTCTGATTCTTCGTTTGGATTAAAGATTAGGGGTCTAGATGGTACCATCATATATTCTCCGATATCCACTCAAATGATCTCCATGTTGAATCCTCATGAAGAGAAAATATTTGTCTGGAATCAAACAAAAACAGATGGAAGTAAAGTTATTGAAGGCAGATATGAAATAGAATGCAATACGTCTCCAGAAGCAGGCAATGTATTGAAAAAATCAGTTACGATAAATATCTTTCAGTGATACGGTTCATTTTGCATGATGTATCAATTAACGGGGTTGTCGCCTAATTCAGAACTTCCTGCATCCTAGTGCATTTTTTCATGAACGAAGCGATGCATACAGGCAGGCTTTGGATAAAAATACCAAATGTTGACAGTCAGAGAGGCAATTCAAAATGAATGTAACTGCAACTCCTCGACTTAGTCTTCAAATCAATAGATTCTGCTGTAATCATCATACTAAAAGTTAATACCTCCGTTGGTACCTACCTTAAGATAGGTGAGTGAAGTCTACTAGGCAACTAGTAGGATCTGGGCTGAAAGGTAGATGCCCGTGGAACGGGATGGAACAAGTAAGCTCAGAGTCACCAATTAATTCTATTATGCCAATCCCACTGGTCTTTGTGCTTTATCTTTTCCTTGATTAAATCATAATATCTATTGTCTAGTCTCTCAGACTTGGCAAAAATACATCCTGCTATGTAATCTGCAATTTGCAAGCAGACATCATTTCGAGAATCAGAATGCTTGATTTTTACTGTAATATCACCTTTGAATTGCCTGTCCTTCTTCACATAGGATATCTTTCCCTCACAATATTCGTTAAAATGCTTGATCGCTTTTTGAGATAAGCTTCTATCTATCGTATAATGAATTTCATTGTATGGAACCCATGGTTTCAAATATGAATTGACAATAGTATTGATCACGTAATCTACAGCCAAGTAATTGTATAGTACAGGCTGGTTTCCTTTCAAATTATCCTTAACGCTGTCTTTCATGATAACTACAGTGCCTAGGGACAGATCAAATGACTTGATCTTTCTTAGGAATCTCTCACGAGTTATGTGGGTATCATTTGAAAACTTGAATTCTTCAGACTTGCCTCTAATCTGGCGTCTTGTATTGGTGTTTTTCAATAATCTACGTACTTTATTGCGAATAAACAGAGGTGTATCATTTATCATGATAACGTAGCTTAGAACAAAAGACCTCGTGGA
>DAHUYT010000047.1:0-8288 GCA_027315065.1 Nitrososphaerota archaeon
CAAGGATCCATCAACAACAATGGCATCTTCAACAACAATGGGACAATCAATACTAAGGGTAGTGGCACCATCAATGCTAATACCGGAGGGATCTTCACAAACTATGGTACCATCAATAACATTGGTTCCATCGACAACGACGGTACCTTCAATACAAAAGGCATCATCGCTAACTTGGGCGCAGGTACCATCGTTAACTATGGTGCCGGTACTATCACTAATTACGACAAAAGCATTATTGCTAACAACAACGCCATCATTAACTACGGTACAGTCACTAACTATGGTACCACTAACAACATAGGTATCATTACCAACATTGTAGGAAGCACCATTATCAACAAGGACATCTTCAACAATAATGGTACCATTTCCAATAATGGCGTTATAGGCAATAATGGCACCATCAACAACAGAGGAATCATAACAGAATTTTGTGGAAGCACTATTACAGGCAATCCAGTTGTAGGTTCGGCCCAAATTATTTCACCATGTTCCTAAATTCAAAACTATCTTTAGTTTTCAAAAGATTACCTACTTGGTACCTATATTCCGCAATAAGATGATCTGGATTATTTTCTATTAAAAAATGGACAGGTTGTTCAATTTTATCGTATATCTGTGCCTAAAAAGTGTAAAAAGAATATTCAATTTGCTTAATGCGGAATATGGGTAACTAGACAATTCCCCTAATGGGTATGAAATTATTCTACGCTGACAACGGATATTACAGGATTCAAACCTAGGATCAAGAGCAGTAAAAATCTGACATTTTTTGTAAAACCATAATATTCATGCGGCGTAGATCCCTTCTTCTATTACATATTTTTTGCGTGCAAGATCCATTAGATTTCTAGTAAAGACTATGCTGTATACGCCAACTACAACAGCAAACAACAATGAGGTCCAAGCTGCAAGTCCTATATTTCCATTGACCAGGCCTGCAGAGATTACCTTCATCATGCCCGTATGTACCTGAAGGGTTTGGTTTCCAAAGATATTTGGCCAGTACTCGGCCACTGCTAGGCCTCCCCATGCACTGTTGATCGTACTTGAAAGGCCAGTAACTAGATACGGAAAAGTCGCTGGAATGATTATTCTCCTCATCTTGGTGAAAAAACCTATCTTATAATTTTGCGTCAGTTCTAGAAATTCTACCGGTATGGCTCTTACTCCTACCCAGAATCCAAAAAATACATAGTAAAACGTACCCAAAAAACACAATATCATAACAAAGATCTCAGTCTCTGCAAATGGTATCACATGTGCTAAAAATGGCGCCGTTGCAGCAAATACTAGCGGAAAATAAGCAGGTGCTGGAAAAGCAGAGATTGTTTGTATTATTGGCAATGATGCTATGCTTACTCTACGATGAACTGCAAGGTAGTACCCAAGCGATACTGCAAAGACAAACGATATTACTGTAACAACGAGTACTCTAACATAGTCAATTCCCATCTGATACAAAAGATTTGGTGTCTGTGCAAAATAACTCACCCACAGTGAATGTGGAACTGACAACATTACTTGGATTGAAGAATACCCGATGAAGACGAGAAAGAGCCACGCTATTGCCGTACCAATATATTTTCCTGTTCTTTCAAATGAGCGGCTTGTCCGCACTTTGGTCATTGCTGATTGTATGTTTTCTCTTCCGGTTCTCATTTTGGTAGTGTATTGTGCAAACTGAAATGTTGGACTGCCAACGGCGCGCCACTTTCTTATGTGTGGTCTCCAGTAACGCACGTGTCGTTTAATCTCTGTTGATGTGTTAAGACCATATTTTGCAACTGCATACTTGCTGAAATTGCCAAATGCCAGAGTAATCACAACTACTCCTATTGCCAGAACGCCCAAGCACTCATACACGCTATTTAGATCTCCTACCGACGTAGCTTGAACTATCAGGGTACCAATGCCAAAGGCCTTGTAGGATGTAATTCCAACAGAAAAAACTTCGCTTATCATGATGTAGAATAATGCATCTGCAAAACTTGGAAATATGTCAGATGAAACCCTCGGATACGAGAACGGTATGTAAAGACTTTTCATTTTACCCCACCATCCGAAATTATAATTTTCAGAAACTTCTATGAGAGGCTGTGGAATAGTCTTGAATGCCTGATATTGTCCAATCCAGATGTTCCAGACTATTGCATCAAAGACAAGAAAATCTGCGGCAACCTCTACTCCAAGTGTCCCCCCAAGTCCTGTAATGAAGACTACCAAAACGATTGGGAGAAAACCTATCACTGGAATTGACTCAAATATGTTTACAAATGAAATGTAGATGTTTTCAAATTTTCGACTCTTTATCGCAAAATAGGAGAGAAACCAGCCGCTAACTATGGAAAGAAGTATAAGAGCTAGAACTCTGCCCAAACTTGCAAGGGTAGCAAGAGCTATGATGCCTAGTTCCATGCCTATCCCTTTGATTCTTTAGGTATCAGATCATTGTACAACATTTTGACATATTCATAAAATACGGGCTCTTCCTCCAACCTTGGTCGGGGTAGATCAATCTTTATTTCATTTATGATTTGTGCAGGTGTACCGCCCATCACGTAAACTCTGTCAGCCAATTGGACAACTTCATGCAAATTATGAGATACAAGAATTACGGATTTTAGCTCGTTTTCGGGGTTGAAGAGAATCGAATAGATATCACCTCTAAGCGTATTTGCCGTAAGTTCATCTAAATGCACAAAGGGTTCGTCCATCAACATTATCGTTGGAGAAGCTGCGAGTGCCCTTGCAATAGCTATTCTCTGCCTCATTCCACCACTCATTTCTTTTGGATAATCATCTTCGTGTCCCTGTAATCCAACCAAGGTGATCATTTTTTTTGCAATCTCAGTTGCCTCATCATCTTTGACCTTGTTTCGCAAGACTATCTTCACATTATCAAGAGATGTCATCCACGGAAATGTGGCAATAGACTGGTGAACAAGGGATATTCTAGAAGACGGGGTTTTTACTTCAGTGCCATTTAGAAACACATGTCCTGCAGTAGGTGGAATCAGGTTTGCAAGTACTCTAATTAAAGTTGATTTTCCAGTGCCAGAAGGACCTACTATCGCGACTAGTTCATCAGTATATGTCTTGATGTTGATATCCTTGAAAATAACATGGGAGGCTGAATATGAATAGGCGAGATCTTTGCATTCTAATTGAACTTCACCAAGGGTTTCACTTGAACCATTGAGAGTCTGAGTGTTCATGGCAATCTATCCTAGAGGGGAGGATATGGAACATATAAAACCTTTTTAGAAACTTATTTTCAATTTTAGATCAAGGAAATGTGTTTGATTGATTAACCTTCTTCCTTATGTTATAGGAGCTGCTGTAGTTGGAATACTGCACATGTCAGCCCCAGATCATTGGCTTACGCTTTGCGTCCTTGCAAGAAATAAACAATGGGCTCCAAAAAGACTCTTTAGAATATCATTTATGACCGCAATTGGTCATGTGTGGCTTTCTATTGTCTAGGTCTTGGAGTTGTGGGCGTCGGACTGGTTTTTTCGCACCTAATCTCGTCATACTTTGACACTGGAATAGGAATAATCATGGTTGGTGCAGGCCTGATTGTTAGAATTAGGCCTCTTGTTCAAAAAAGTACACATCATCACGATCATGAACATCATCATGATTTAGAGAACAGAAACAACACCGAAATTCACCAGCAGAACAGGTTGGAATTTTACAGGACTCGAATCCTTGAATTTGGAGCAATCTGGGCCTAAAATTGTACTAAAATGGTAACTGGATCCTACAGGTTTTAGACCTAGAGAATCCTAATCTTACAGTATTCGATAGTTGAATTTTCTTGAAATCACTATCATCCCAATTATGGAGCATATTGAGATTATGCCAACCATAGAACCAAATTCTGGTGTGGGAATTTCTTGTCCGCTAAAACTAAAGGATTTTTGAGCTATTATGCCCTGACTGGATTTGACAGTGACCGTATAAGTTCCAGTCAGATTCCATTTTGGGCCTGTAGCCACAACTAAAGCGTCAAATCTCCCGTCCGATCCAGCGATGAATCCATGGTTTGTAACAGTCTCTTGATCTGGATTTAGAATGAAAAAATTCAAAATTGTATTATTATATAAATCTGAAAAAGATCCTGTTATAGAAATGGTATCGCCATAACGATATGACGCTCTATCTGTAGATACTGAATTTGATTGTTGAAGTGTCGTGGTAGTAGAATTCAGATCCTGAAGGGATTGGTTGACGGATATGCTATTCTGGGACACACCAAAAGATGTTGCCTGAGATGATGTAGAGGGCGGCAAGACAGTTACGGTAAATGTTGCAGACTCCAAGGGTATTTTTTTGAATGATATTCCATAAATCCCAACTACTATTTGGTACTCTCCGGGGTTTTTGAATTGGAATGGAAATGAGACGGAGCCTTGTGATGTGTGAGTGATCGGCATTACGTATACTTCGTTTGATCCTTGGTTTATGCTTATTTTATAGTCAACATCTTGTTGAATGGAATTCATTTCTTTATTGACAAAATCAAACTCAAGATTAGTTTGATTAGTTGAATCCGGATATGCAGGATCGGTTGCAAAGAGGACCTGGATAAAACCTCCACGCGGTACACTGGTATCACTGATCTCAGGCAAGTTTGTAAAATTACTATCAGTATTATTTCCGTTCTCTGCAAATGTGGCATTAATGCTGATGATTAAGGAAAATGACAGAATTGCAGTAATTGATGATTGTAAAATTCTCATTTTCATGTTGAGGTTGTAGTTGAGGCTTTTTTATATATTCTTGAAGTATTGTAAGGTCGTACACTTTTGATTGTAAGCATTTACCCTTATGAAGTTCCGTTGAGATATTCCAAGGCATAATTGTACCAGTTTACTCCCCTTCTGGTGACTCGGAGCATAGTTATGGGAGAGGAAAAAATTCAGGCAAAAAGTTTCTGAAACGAATCCAAATCTCCCGCCTGATCAGGGAGGAAGCATTCAGGCCTAGGTTCAGCTGGAGACCTTACATATTGCGACCGTTCTTTGACACCCAGCTGCTGATTGCAGAATCGAAGGGGAAGGTGGCACACGATTTCCGGGTCTTCTGGATGGGACACAAGGGAAGCATCGAGGCAGTCTATACCACAAACAAGGGAAGGTTGCCGGAAGCACTCCTCACCGAGATGAGGGAAGCTTTCAAGAGAAGCGAAGAGTTTCTCGACCTGGAAGTAAGAACAGAAGATCCTCTGCTAAAGCAAAAAGACCAGCTTCACAGTGTAATTGAAAGAGCTGCCCCTGAAAAGGTGCAAGAGATGCTAAGGTTGCTTGGCATCTGCAATACCTAGTTCAGAGGGTAGTGACAAGCGAGGATGCGGAAAGTCTGATTGGAGAGAACTGGAAGTTTGTTGGAATCCTGCCAAGCGGCAAAGTCGTTCTGGAAAACTGCAGATAATTGGGACCCCGATCGGTAAGTGAGAGCGGGCTCGGAGGGCTTCGATCCCTCGGCCTGTAACTTAGGAGGCTACCGCGCTATCCATGTTTCGCGTCATTAAGACTCTGCGCCACGAGCCCAATGCAAATCAAACTTGGTAATAATTTAAGCGTAGTCTAGATTTGAAATTATCATCTCTCGAATCTGCTGCCAGTTTGGATCACTGACATTGTTCCACCTTTCATAGTACACGACATCTTTCAAAGCAAGTCTGTCAAGCCAACCTGCCTTTTCCAAGTCTGGTTTTTCAGCAAAGACTGTAACATGTCCCAGACACAGGTATGCAACAGGAATAACATGTTCGGGAATATCGAGAATTTTTTTGAGATCATCATTTGAAAGTATACTGACCCAGCCAACCCCTATGTCTTCAGCCCTTGCTGCAAGCCAAAGGTTTTGTATAGCACAACAGACGCTGTAAATCCCAGTCTCAGGTATGCTTGACCTTCCTATCACAAAAGGCCCAAACTTGGAAGGGTCATAAGTAACACAGACGTTTAGTGGAGAATTCAAAATTCCTTCAAGCCTCAATGAAAGATATTTTGATCTCTTGGGATCTTCTATTAAACTAGAGGAACGCATTCTTTCTTTGTCAAAAGAATTTTTTACCTTTCTTCTTGATTCTTTATCTTTGATTAGAATGAAGTTCCATGGCTGTGAAAAACCCACTGAAGGTGCATGATGAGCTGCATTGAGTATTCTTGACAAGGCCTTTTCATCTATTGGCTCAGAAGTAAAATGAGATCTTACATCTCGCCTTGAAAAGACTGCTTTGTAAAAGCCATCTTTTTCTTCTGGTGAAAAATCACCATTCATACGGTATCCACCAAGAGTATTCGCATATTAC
The DNA here is from genome assembly GCA_027315065.1 of Nitrososphaerota archaeon. Classification (GTDB taxonomy): domain Archaea; phylum Thermoproteota; class Nitrososphaeria; order Nitrososphaerales; family Nitrosopumilaceae; genus Nitrosotalea. Next base: position 6,329 of record DAHUYT010000047.1, read on the forward strand.
TCTTCTTTTCTCAAACATTAATAACATACACAATGAGGTCGTATTTCATTGGGCCGATGGTCTAGCCTGGTAGGATACCCCCCTGACACGGGGGTGGTCGAGAGTTCAAATCTCTCTCGGCCCATTTTCACATGCACTACGGGTCACGTTGTTTTTCAAGCACGATCTTCTGGTTTGGCACTGGTATTATCAAATCGGCATTAAGCAGGATAGGAAAATGATGCTTTATTATCATGAATAACGCTTTTGCCAATGGTTTAGCATACTCAGAATCCCTTTTCAATTCCCATATGTCTTCGTTAAGAATATCTTCTGGTTTTCTCAATGTCATTGAGCTCTTCTTATAATAATGACCAAGTTGAAACGTTCCATCTGCGTCTTTCAAGTGATCGTGTAGGTATCCTTCTAAACATTCATACTTGTTTTGGATTTTATCAGATAGGGATTTCCACATTTTTCACATATTTCTTTTGGTAGCACATTGTAAATGCCTGCCTGGTTGACTATTTTTCCATCTAAAACCTGAACGACTTCAACATAAGTATCTCTCCAAATGCAATCAAAAGGAATTGTAGCCATCTTTATTTTATAATGGGATAATATCAATAACTATTCCTATATGTGATTACGCGTGATTTGTGGATGCATAAGGTAATTGGAGAGATTGTTAATACAAATCATTTAAATCAATAAAAAATTGGGAAAAGAGTTTTGTAGCTACTCCTGTAAGCTTACTGCCATTTTTTTGGCAGTGTCCGAACCCCGTGTTTGCGGGTAAACCTCCGGCTCGTTTTCATTAAAATTCTAGTTTATATCAAACAAAAAAATGGATTAAGGGGTTTTGCAGCCACCCAAATGGCTTACTACGTTCCAATCCGTTCTCTCTGTCTCTGGACATCTCTCTCGGCAACTTTTGTCAAAAGAGACATAAGGGTAAAACAGCTCATAGAATACAAGATAACACCAAAGGGCAAGGATCAGATGAAACGGGCAATAGATGAAAACGTGAGATGTAGATAGATTTTGTCGAGAAGTATTAAAGGGGATCAACAGAATAACGCTGAAGGAACGGACTGCACATACGTGAGTATACTATATTTAATACCCACAAATATTTAATAGAGGATATGAAAACTAACGCGGTCAAGCAGATGGAGTTAAAAAATCATGTCCGATTATTGTAACGACAATAATTACAAGATTGAAATCGAGAGAAAGATAGAGCAGTTATCAGGTCTTGAGGAATACATGATCACCGGGCAAAAGCTGGTGAAACGAATTCAATACAGGCTGAAGCTATTTGGTTCTGAAATCAAAGACAAGGATCTTAACAAGTCAGCGGAAATCGATCTAAAGCGGGTCACCTCAAGATACGAACCAAGAAAGCCGCGTGCAAACTATGGAAAGCTGTCTACAGAACTAGTCGATCTGTAGAACGGCATGAAAATCTATCTCGAAGGTATCGCTTTTCTATTCTACTTTAGCTCCACGCCGTCAGGCGATGTAGTAAGAAAGATATTCCGAAAGGCTGGGGAGGGAAAGGTTACGATAGTTACGTCTGCTTGGTCGATGAACCAGTTTATCGACGAGCTGATCTTTCTGTCAAAGGACAGCGAGGAGGAACTTATGAACGCCCGGCTGATCTGGAGGATACTGGAAAGGGAAGAAGAGAAACTGGCGACAAAAAACGCGTTCTTGGAAGTCGGTCTGACCAACCCCTTGCTTGACTCGTCTCTGCTGTACGTGATAAACGGCTTTCTTACCGCCGAGCAGGCCATCCACGTTTTTTCTGCAAGGCTCAGGGGATGCGACGCGTTTTTGATTGGAGACGAAAGATTCCAGTTAAACAAAGAGAGATGGAAAGACGATTTTGATGCCTATCACCTAAACGATGAAAATGATCGAAAACAACTGCTAAATGTTTTAAACAAACTATAGTTTGGCTTTCTGAACAAATACA
>DAHUYT010000047.1:8582-9315 GCA_027315065.1 Nitrososphaerota archaeon
AGGTGCATGGCACTTCAAAGTACCTGACAAGGATAAGGGTGGACATTCTGGAAAGTAGATGCAGCTGCCCGGTAGGGTACAACTGCAAGCACGGAGCTGCCCTTGCCTTGCATCTCTTTACCAAGACTTCGGCCAAGACTCCATCATCATTATGGCATGGAATTATCTATTCTAGTTTTGATTTAATGTATATCGTTGAAGTACAACTAACTTTGAGTTAAGGTTCAAACTCTTACTGGTCCGAATCCGTTATTTTAGCGAGCGCGGTATGAGTTTGTAATAAAGGCACTGTTATAATCTACGGTTGATCTCATCTCTGTTCAAAATTGGCTGATAATTTTAACTTTCCATGATCTTGAAAAATTCAGCTATATCTTTTTCATTAATTAATTCATCTAATTGGGCTTTTATCTCGCTTATGATATACTCATAATCTTCTCGATAGACCTCTTTTAGTACAGACTTCAAATATTCTGGGTGTTTGTAACATTCTCTAATTACTACATCATAAGAGCCAAGTTTTGCCACTACCAAATTATACTTTGTATTCCCCATGCTCATCAAAACAACTTCCAAGCATGATATTAGTGCGATCTTATGCTGTTCAGCATAACGCTCCATCATGAAATGATAGTGATTATAGTTTTAAACTATTTCCCTAAATTATGTAAATTAACCGTACTTTCTCGCATTTTAGATATGTCATCCGCTTGTTATATCTTCTATCTTAATT
>DAHUYT010000048.1 GCA_027315065.1 Nitrososphaerota archaeon
AGATGGACTGCAAAAGTAACCAAAGTTAAGACCCTGACCACCTACAGGTGCTGTCTTGCCTGCAAGTTCAGCTTGATTTCTATCAGCGAAATATCCATACCAGTTACCGTCTGTACCCTGTGCCATTCTCAGTCTCTTACTGTTGACGGTTACAATAGGTTCACCGTAGGTCTGATCCAATCTGTTTATGTTTGGATCACTGACCACGACTTGGACCACTTGTGGACCGGCAAAGTAATTGTTGTACTGGGAATTTTCAGCAGAGACAAACAAGTTGCAAATGCAGCGCTGCTCATGAGTAGTATTGTTAGAAGTGATAGACTAGTTATTTTACGTAATAGATTGTTGTACATAGTTATTGTAATTTTTGCATAAATTTATCTATATAAGCATAATGGACGATTTGTTCAGTTTTTGTGCCAAGATCATTTTATTTTGAATCTGGGAGCAACAATTATGAATAATCCACAACGTCGTATTGCAAATTTTACAATTTGGACTATTTTTGGTAGATCGATGTAATTTATCATTGCAGCTCGTGCATTAATGTTACCATTGAGAACAATACACATCCTAAATGCTATAATATATCACGCCGGTCTCCGTTGGATGTATTGAGATTCTCAATCAGCCTTTCTGTTTATCAGGCTTTTTGAGCAGAACTTCACTTGGCATTAGTTGTACTTTTTACCCAGCGAGCATAACTGTCCAAAAACTCTAATCGCTCTCTGAAATTTTCTTCTTTAACTTTGAGCTCTTCAAGATTAATCTCTGGAAGATTCCTACTCATACCAGATAGGTTTGACAAGTATCCGCCTTATCAAGATTTTCCAAGAAATATTTGAGCAAATTCTGATCTATCGTTTTATCAAATATATTGTAGAAATGTTTAGCATTTTCTAGCCTGAGACTAGCACATGGTCTATTTTCTGTGTTTAAAATTCTTGTAAAGTCTATGACCAAGTTGTCCAGCTCGTTTAGCTCTTTGTTCATTTTTATCTGACGAGTGAATATGTCAAATTTCATTATCAAGTGTAGCAAAGCGTACTGTATAACTTGATCTGGTTCTCAAGTCAAATAGTATAATTGATGATCTCCATGGCATTCATTTTTTGTGCGGTGCCTACTGCCGCTCGCGCATTAATGTTGCCATTGAAAACAATATCACTGCTGTCATACATAAAATGGTACCAACTAGAAATAATATGATTGCTGCCATGAGCGAGCCCAGGAAGATCACCTGCTTGTTAAGATATGCATAAAGGAATTGGTAGCCAATGACTGAACCTGTAATTATCAGCGCAATGCCTGGAAACCCGTAAAATGGAATTGGGTGTTTTACTGAAATAAATTTCAAGGTGTTCATCAGTACTGCAACACCATGGGGGACAGGGCTTTGCGTTGATGTGTCACCGTTATATGATACCGTAATTGGAACTTCGGCCAAGCTCAGTCCCTTGTTTGATATCTTTAGCAAAATTTCAGTTGACACTGACATGCCGGTCTCCGTTGGATGGATTGATTCAATTGCTTTTTTTGAATAGGCACGGAACCCGGACTGGGCATCACTTACCTTAAAGTCAGCTCCAAAGTTTGCAGCTGATGTTATTATTTTGATTCCCTGTTTTCTGTATCTTGGTGTACTGGAACTTTTGTCCAAGAATCTAGAACCGATTACAACATCAACACTGTTTTCTTTTAATGTATCAAGCAAGAGTGGAATTTGATCCGGATTGTGTTGCCCGTCCCCGTCAATTGTTACCATGATGTCGGCATTTTCCTGTCTTGCCCTGTCAAATAGTGTGATGATTGATGCGCCATAGCCCTCATTTTTTTTGTGCGATATCACTGTAGCGCCGCTTTGTTTTGCAATTTTTGCCGTACTGTCAGCGGAGCCATCATCGCATACAATTACCTTGTCTGCATGTTTGAGCGATATCCTTACTAAATCTCCAATTGCCTTTTCCTCGTTATATGCCGGAATGCAGACAAGATTCATGGTGTAAACAAACTCTCTATCCACTCTTCTAATTTAGTTTCCGGTTGCCAGCCAAGTAATCTTTTAGCTAAAGAGATATCAGCCTGGCTTGTCCTCACGTTTCCCTCTGGTTCCTTTTGAAATATTGACTCTAGATTCTTTTTTGAGTGTTTTATGAAAAGATTAGCTAGATCAAGAATTGAGGTTGCAGTACCCGAACCAATATTGATGAAAGCAGAGCCTGTGTCCTTTTCCATCGCAGATATCGTTGCTTGTACTACATCGCCAACAAAGACAAAGTCTCGCAGCTGTGCCCCGTCACCGTCTATTATTGGCGGCTTGTTTTCGATGGTGTTTTGGTAAAATCTAGATATTACACCAGACGATGATCTTGTTGGATTGTTTCCATATACGTTATAGTATCGCAGTCCTACAATGTCAAATTCTTTTCCATACTTTTGTGCCATAATTTCTGCCTCGAGTTTTGTGGCACCATATGGGTTTGCTGGCTTTAGCTTTGCAGATTCTGGTGTTGGTACTGTATTTGTATTTCCATATACGCCTGAGCTGCTTGCAAACACTACCTTGGTGCCAGTATCACGTGCTGCTTCAAACACGTTTTTTGTTCCGTCTACATTGACATCTTTGTACTCCTGTTCCTTTTGATATGATTGTATAACAGATGTCAGTGCTGCATGATGAAATATTCCGCCCTTTCCTGCAAGGACTTTTTTGAGATTTGCACCGTTGCGTATGTCAATATTGTGAAATTTTATGTTATTTTTGATCTCAGACAAGTTCAAGAGGTTTCCCGTAGATAGGTTGTCAACTACATCTACAGTGTGGCCTTGCTGCAGTAACACTCTTGCAAGGTGAGATCCTATGAAGCCTGCACCGCCTGTTATGATATAATCCAATAGTACTAGTCAAATGACGGCCCTAAATTAACTGACATACTCCCAACGATGAAAGGATTGAATCTAGAACGACTTTGCTAATTTGTATTCAAAAATTCTAGTACCTTGTTGTAATCCCATGGCCCGCATCTTGTGTTCTGTATATTTATGACCCCTTTTTGCAGCAGCTGTTCAATTACATATACTGCAAACGGCAGAGCACCTGTAGCACCAGGCGAGTTGTAGTTTAGAATGTGAATTGATTTTTCTCCCTCTTTTATTACTGCATCTGGAATAAACTTGCCCGCACTGTCAATCACTGATGCTCTCACGCCTGCAGTTCCCCTGACATGAAACTTGGATGGGTCTATCTTTGGAAGAAACTCCCTTACTCGGTTAATCATAACTGTCTTGGATACAGAAGAGAGAATCTCACTTGTTGCAAGCGAGAGAAACTGGGAATCAAATAACATTTTTGCAGCACCAGAAGATAACATTTCAACAATTTTTGACGGAAGCTCTTTGATGTTTTCCGCAAGATCATACCCGTATGGACTGAAGACAGGTACCGCATTTGGTCCCACCTCACAGCGCCCATCATGTCGCACAATCCAGTGCGGGTCCAAGAACGGGTACTCTGGGTGCTTTGGTACAGAATATACTGAAACTTTTGTCAGGTTGTTGTATATTTTGTCAGCCTGCCAGTACTCTCCACGAAAATGAATGTCGGTGAGATCTTGGGCCACGCCCATTGCATGGGCAACATCAATTGACATTCCCCCTGCTGCGTTTATGATGTATTCCGTCTGTATGACATCAGAGTTTGTTTTTATCTCAAGAAATTCTTTTTTGTTCTGTATTTTTTCAGCTCTTGTGTTTAACAAAAGACTGGCACCACTTTGTCTTGCGTCCTCCATCAGCGATGCAGTAAACTTGCCATAGTCTACCGATGCGTCCTTGGTACAAAATATTGCCTTTTGACAGTACACCTCTGGCTCCTGTCTTGATACTTCGGAACTATCCAAAAGTTTTATCTCGTCTTTTTTCAGCCCGTTCTGTTCTCCCCATGATACGTACTTTTCCAGTCTCTTTGTGCCTTGCTCGTCAAGTGATACTTCCAGGACTCCATCTTTTTTGAACGGCAAGCCCTTTTGTTTTGCGTACAGTTCCCACATCTCAAACCCAAGTGATGCCGCCTTTGCAAAGAGTCTCTTTTTTTGCGGGTCGTAAAGAAACGGTGCGTGAACCTTTCCTGTGTTTCTTCTGCTGGTATGAAATGCAACCTCTGGTGCTTGTTCCAGTACAAGAATTTTCTTGTCTGTAACGTGCGAGAGGAAATATCCAAGCGAGGTTCCTAGAATCCCAGCACCAATTATTGTAATATATGGCTTCAACTATTTTTTTGTCACTAAAGGATCCAATAGATGTTTTGATCGAATGGTGGTCAAAGTCATAGGCCAATACAGTTTATTTCATGAATTTTTGTAAAGTCTTTATCAAATGTAGCAATGTTGTTTATGCCACCATATCGCATTGCTGCAATAGTAGTGCAATATGTAAAACCAAATCTTGTTCCCCTCTGAGACTGGAATATTTTCCAAGCTTCCAGAAATACATCTTCTCCTATTTGTATCATCTCCAGAGCTTTGAGTAAGATAATACCTATACTTTTTGCCCTTTCAAGACTTTTCATTCGAATTAGAGATACTGTAACCGTCTCGTTAAAGATATAGTCAGTAGTACATAGTGAACCAAATTTTTGGTCTACAATGTTTTTGACTAGATTTATGGCCTTTTGGTGATTTTCATCTCTTTGATTGAAATATGCAATTAGAAAGCTCGTATCTAAAAGTATCATTGGTATCCGTATAGAGTCTTGTCTATCTCTTTGCTTGTCTTATGTGTACCACTACCCCAGTCAAATGGTTTTATCTTGAGAAGTATTCGGGGGTCTGTTCTTTTCTGATCTACTTCCTTGACCCATCTCTTCATCGCATCTGTAAGTGCCTCACCCATCTTCATTTTCTTATGTATTGCATGTGCTCTAAAGTTTCTGAGTACTTGCTCATCCACATTCCTTACTGTAATAAGATTCTTTTTCATACGTATTACATGTATTACAAAATTAATAAGCATATCTAAGATCTGGAACATGATATCACCTGACAAATTTTATAACTTTCAACCTATGGCAATACAGCTTGAATCATAGTATTGGACACATCTTTTAGCGTTGAAAGCATGTCAGCAAGGTGTGACAGAGATGTCTGTGGAAAAATTTAATTTGCTTTATGCTATAAAGGAATACAATGAAGTTTGCAATTTTAGGATGTGTGGCGCTGCTTGCAGTATCTTCCAGTCCTGTGTGGGCAGCATTTGATGTCGACGGTAATTATTACTGTGATGGTTCAAACCTTCCACTAGAGAAGACAATCTACAAGTCATCTGTTGCCAAGATAGACAATGATCTAAATTCATATCTCTCGCTGAATCCAAGTGCGACAGACCAAGAATTACACAGCTATCTAATATCAAACCCTGATGTGGCACAACCATATTCTATCATGGAGCAGTCAAAGGCATGCCTGCAGTCAAATGGAATAAGACCTGATGCTATTGCAGCACCAAGCTCGCTATTTCTAGAGGTCTTTGCAGCCCCAGAGTTTGGTGCATCTTGGCTTGTACTTGGAACGACATTTTTTGTTTTGTTGTTACAGACAAGGATCAACAAGATGAGCCAGATTGCCTGATGCTGTAAACGTTATATTGGATAAATCTCTTTTTAAAACCAGTTGTTTCTTAGGATACTGCGTGTCCCCAGCCCCGTGATTCCAGTATTGACATTGTGTTTTGGCTCACACATGCTGGCCTAGAGTCAAAATTGTTCAGTATCAAGTCATAGCCTGAAATGCATTTTACGTTAGCTGGCAAAGTCCCTGCAGCCACCTGTGCTCTTGGAGATTGTATCACTGGCGTTACAGGTGTGCTTGTCATATTGTTTGTTGTAATGTTTGTATTTTTTGTTCCATTTGTAATCTTTGTGGCAGTTACATTTGCTGATACATTCATCTGTGTTGCAATGCTTGGAGTTCCGGTCTGGTTCGTTTTCTGCGAGGCTACTTTTGTTGTGTTTGCGCTAGAGCCTGTCGTACCTGGCGTATAGACCTCACCTGGTGCACACGTATGATTACCGCAGATCTTGGCACATGGATATGATGCGGTGCACGGCGTTCCTCCCCCGGAACCTGCCATCTGGGCTGATGCCTGTATACCATATCCTGATGCAGAACTTGCAAGTATTAGTGACAATATTATTGGAATTAGCTTCATGGTTTTGGTTACAGAATTGGACAAATAAAGTTTGAGGTGTCAGGTTCTGTCGGGTTATCGAGGCCTGTGACAAATAATATGAACTTGGAAGTGTTATCACATCAAATGCCTGTAAAATCAATCAAACAAAAGTACAATCCTTCTCCTGAACTTGTTTCCATGACGGAAACATTCAGAGAAATGGTTAACCATTGTATAAAAACTGGGCTTGAGAACAACGTATCAACACTGAAGAAACTTTCCATGTTGTCATATCATTCTCTCTCAGAATACAAAATTTTGTCATACTACAAACTTACTGCAATATCACAAGCCTGTGGAAGACTGGCACAAATGAAACGTTCCATAAAAAAGGGAATAAGAACAAAATCCCCTTTTGTATCAAAACCATATCTAGTTTCATGCTATGGCTTCAAGGTAAACGGAATGTTGCTCTCATTTCCTGTATCAAACCGTAATTACATCTTTCTTGTCTATAACTTGTAAAGCAATTTTCCTGCTATTTCTTTCTGGCATAGTATCAAGTGCTACAGTTATTGCCATTCTTTGCACATTCTCTTTTGGAACTTTATACTGTGTTCTTTCCACGGTTTCTGCCCGCGTAAAATCTCAGAAAGCCGTTCCCTTGAGTGCAGTTAGAATCCGTTAATTTACCATTAACCAAGGGGATGATTCGATGATTTTTTAGTACGACTAATATTTTCCGATAGCAGACAGGTGAAACTTTAGGCGGGTAGCAACATATGGATCTCAGTCCCCTTTCCCATTCCTTCTGATTTGGCCCAGATCTTTCCCCCGTGCCCATCGATTATTCCCTTGCATATGGATAAGCCAAGTCCTGTGCCTTTGTGATCCCTTGTATTTGACGTATCCACCTGATAGAATCTTACAAAGATCTTGTCCAGCTTGTCTTCTGAAATTCCCGTTCCGTTATCCTTTACAACTATGGAGTAGAATTGCTCTTCCTTGTCAAGCTTTACGGTTATACTTCCTTTCTCCTTTGGGCAAAAATTGATTGCGTTAAGTATCAGATTTGTCATGACTTGCGATATTCTAGTATGGTCACATATGCATGCAATGTCTGGTTTGATGTATGTTGTTATCTCTATTTTGTTTTTGTCGGTTAGCGGCTTTAGGCTTGATATTGTATTTGATATAATCTCTGAAAGATTGTGCATCTTTTTTTCCAGTTTTAGCTGTCCAAGCTCTATCTTTTGCACGTCAAATAGATCAGATATCAGCTTTTGCATGGATTCTGTACTGTGCTTTACTATCTCAAGCCTTTCATGTTGCGTTGGAGTGAGCGGGCCAAATTTTTCTGCAAGCGTCATGTCCACATAACCCTGTATTGGCACAAGGGGAGTCTTTAATTCATGTGTGACCATTGCCAGGAATTCGTCCTTTGCACGCTCCGCATTTTTTAGCGCCCTGTACTGTTCGCTTAGCTTTGCCTGGTCTTCTTCTATCTTTTTTCTGGAATAATAGAGTTCGGTGATATCCCTTAATGCAACGGTTCTTCCAGTCAACCTTCCTTGCTCATCGTAAATGTTTGTACCGCTAAGCAACGTTGGAAATACAGAGCCGTCCTTTCTTTTCATCCAGATCTCCATGTTGATTATCTTACCATTCTTTTTCCACTCTGCAATGGATTTTTCCAGCTCGCCATAACTTTTCTCTGCAGTATGATCTACTGCCTTTGCTTTTCCTATAATCTCCTCTTTTGTGTATCCAAGGTTTTTTACATATGCATTATTACAGTCAATTATTTTTTCATCAGGCGTGATGGTGCGTAGCATGTCAGGTGAGATATCATACAGGTTCCGGTATTTTTTTTCCGCAAGTACAAGTGACTCGTGTGTCTTTTTTAATTCTGCATACTGGTCTTTTAGCCGAATCTCTCCCTCTTCTGCCTTTTGTAGCATATCATGTAGCTTGGATATGTCTTGGATTGCAATGATGTATTCGGGTGGATCTTTTTTTCCAAGCCTTACACCGCTGCACATGCCGTAAAACTTTGCTCCGTTTTTTTTTATCAGTAGTATCTCAATTAGCGGGCCTGTCCCTGTCTTTTGCATCTGTGCAAACCCGTCAAGTGCGACCTTTTTGTAATTGTGTTCTATAAAGTCAAAGCATGACTTGCCGACAAGCTCCTCTTTTTTATATCCGATGTAATCAAGTGCGCGTTCGTTGATGTCAGTTATTATTCCATCAGAATCAAGCGTACACATTAGATTCGGAGATACCTCAAAGAACAATCTGAACCTGTTTTCGTCTTGGTTTTGAAAACCCATCTTCATATGATATATACTTTCTCCCTTTTAATTCCAACTACTGATTTTTAAATTACAGAATTTATGGTCTAGCTTGTTTCATGATAACACGAGCATTTCTTTGACTTGTGCGCTACACAACCCACAAGCCTGTGATCCTTGCAACCGCAGATTATGCATTTTTTTACCATTTGAGAAACTTGCATCATCATGATGTTATATGTCTACATGGTCATTTTACGAGCTACAAAAACAGATACAATAAAGACAGCATGGATGGTTTTGCCCAGCGTATTCTATTGTTTCCACGCCTTGTTATTCTTCCCGTGTATGTAGTGTTTCCTGACTGGTACAGTGACGGTG
>DAHUYT010000049.1 GCA_027315065.1 Nitrososphaerota archaeon
TGTCATTTCAGAGATTTTTGTGTCTGTCATGTACGTAGATCCTAGCTCCAAGATATTTCGTGCTGAAATCGCAGAATATCCATGATACTTATTTGGAATGATTGCAAATGCTCTTTTGGTCTTCCTCCACTCATTTAATAAATCAGATAGTCGAGTTTGCCTTTCCAATACAGTTAGATTGCTATCCATAATATCAACCACCTCATTATTGTAAAAAAATCCAGAATTAGGCACATTTAGAACACCACAAAGAATCTCTTTACCACCCACTAGACCGACTGGTTTTTCACCCCTTGTAGCTACCAACGAGTCTGTAAATGTCTCGAGGTAACGAGGTAGTAATGAGGCAGCTTCAGCTACAAGAGCCGTCTCTCTTATGCTCACAACTGGCGACGATAGCATCGAGTCTGAGAATAGGTCTTTTAACAAACATTCGCCAAGTGGAAGTTCGGCTCTAATTGGGGACGGAGGCATACATAATGAAGTCCCTTTTTTCATAAAAACATCATGACAATTACCATTCTTGATACCATCAAATGTCCGAAAGCCCAAGCAACCATAACTGCATCTTTCTTAATTTATGATTCTCAATTTTGATATTCTTGAAACTAGGATAAATCACAAATAATCGCTGTAATTATATGACCATCCAGCAAAGAGAAAATTTAACAGAAAATATAGCAAATACAAACACGAAAATGTCCAAAGAACAAAAAGTAGGATGGCTCTAAAAGTAGAAAACGTGTAAGGCGGGTGGGTACGCATCTGGAAAAGTAGTACAATATCAAACATCAACTTTACAGTAAAAAAATACTAGTTTGTATTCATCTAACTAAAATCAGGTCATATTAAGTCAAGTGCATAATCTCTTTCTATATTCCTTGAAGAATCTGCGCGTGTTCCCTACAACCTGTTCGATGTTATGGTAGCTCCTGTTGGAACCCACCACGGATTTCAGCGGGGCGTTGACAAGTCTCTCAACCGGGTTGAGGTGCGGGCCTTCTTTGGAAGTAGCTTGACTCTCAGCATGGTGCGTTCTTTTATGAACTTCCTGACGTTGGCAGTCTTGTGGTAGGTTGCATGGTCGACAAACAATATTATCTTCCTGATGCCATGCCTTTTTCCATGGGATGTGACATTGCCAAGATGTCGCTTGAATTCGGCGCTCCTCCTGTCATACATGTTGTATACTATATTTCTGCCAGGCCAGAACATAGTCACAAAGACGTTCTTCCTTTCGTTGAATCTCGGGTGGGTATCCTGTCCTGCTTGCCCCTCCTCATTCATCTTGCCTCAACTCTTGGGTAGAGCTCGGTCCACGCCTCGTCCTGGAATGCAACCGTCGCCCTTTTTTTGCAAGAGCGGCAGCAACCCTCTTGTAGTTTCTTATCTCTTTTCTCTTCCTGTAGTACTGCGAGTCGTTGCTCTTTACGGTAAGCTTTGGCCTCTTGTATGCAAATCCGAGATCCTTGAGAATGTCTGCCACATACCTGTAGCTAATCTGTACTCCCTCCTCGTTGAGTGCCCTTGCAATGTCCCTGCAGACCCATCTTCCTTTCAGGTATCCAAAGGTCTGCGGATCCTGCCTGAGCAGTCGCGGGATGATTCTTCTTTGCAGCATCTTTCACAACAGGATTCCTGCCGGTTGGCCTGGCAGTACCCAGTCCGCGTATTCCGCGCCTTCTGTAACTCCGGCACCACCTAAAGACTGAATCAAGGCATGCATGCAGTGTCTCTGCAGTCTCCTGCGCAGTCATGCCTTTGTGTCTCGAGCAGCGCCAGCGCTCTTGCATGCTCTCCCGCATCCTTTGTGTCCCGTGTCAAGTTCTGGAGCTCCGTCACTTGCCTTTCTGTCAAGGCAAATTTCATGTGATATGGCAAGGCGGCCTGATCAAATAACGTGACTGCCAAACGATGCTGATCATCTTGTAAAAATTATAGGACTGTTTTATGCACTTGACTTAGTTGCAGAATCTTGCATTCATAAAAAAATTATTGAGGGTGTCATTCGCCCAACCCAGCATCAGATTTGCCCGTAATTTTTACAATGTCTCTATCGAAGGCAATCTCTCTGATTTTACCTATCTTCATACGACTTGCCACATGAAGAGTATTTTGTTGATCGCCATGCTCTACTTCCAACGAGTATTTTTCTCTTAGACCATTTACTTTCATATCCACATCAACACCAGACTTGTATTCTATTATTGCACTCACATCAGGCTCTGAAACATCTTCGTTAGCAAGTTTTCTTTCAAGATACATTATCCTGTGGATAAAATTAGGATCAACGTTTGGTATGGCTTGCTTCAATTTTGCGATATATTCATCATATATCGATTCAACATTTTGTGGCATGGTTTTACTAGTACCAAAATATTATTTAAGGAATGTCAAGAATTCCATTTCTGAGAATGTAGGTCATTCTAATACGTCATCATGTGTTTCAATGAATCAGAATAGGTAGAATTTAGGTCCAAGATGAAGTGACTTGACTGCCTTATCCAGAATTTCATCCCCAACATATTTTCATGTCATGACACATGTCATCAGATTACAGAATTCAGCCCTTATAGGTTTCATGCGTCAGCATTATCTTGTCTAGATTCTGCGTCATTATCCAGATATAACAAATGGGTGATTCCCAAAAATCACAACATGGCATAAAAACAGTCTATTGATGTGAAGGCTCGATGATAAATTGTTTTGAAATTGTAACATGGTAGATCTTACCTTCTGCGCTATAAGACACCGTGATGGTGGCGTTTGTTGTCCCAGGTGATGTAGCAACATATGTTGTTCCTACACTCGGTCCTGATATTCTCATTCCGCCTCGTGGTCCTACAGAATCCTGGGATGTTGTATCACACGGTTTTCCTTGTTTTGTTTCTACGTTTTTGTCAAACGTTGCAGACAATGAAGAAACACATCCAACATTTACGTATGCGGGATATGAGTTTGGATCGAACGTATCTGCATATATGAAAAAACTTTGCCCTACAGTAACTGGTTGTGGATTTAATTGTATGTTACTTAGCTGTAATTGCTGACCGGGTGGGGGTTGCATGCTTAACTTTGTGGCAAGTTTCATTGCAGCCTGTTCTCTTGCCTGTGATTGCAGATTGGGTTGAGATTGTGTACCTGCCTGTGCTCCCTGTTCCGTACTACCATATTGCATCTGTGTGAAAAACAGGACAGACAGTATTACAGCAATTCCAGCGGCCGCAATTATTATTGAAAGTTTTAGAGTTTTCATTTTGACTTTACGCCTCAAGATAGTCTCGTCAAACTCATTTCACATACCTTGCAGACATCTAGAAAAAAAGGCCCGATTGTCATCATATTATATATTATGTCAAACTTGCTGATAAATCAATCACCATGGTCTAGTTTGTTTCAAAATTAGGCCTTTACGCAATTATGGATTATAGAAATTTTGTATTTTGATAAGTATAAGTGAGAAGATGACATCCCAATGATGTCACCACATATGACCAATAGTCACATGATAACATTAGAATACATATACAAATGATTTACATCTTAGAATAAATTTAGCCAGATTATGACCAGTTATTAGATTAACTGATGAGCAAACCAGTAACAGAGCAATTCACATACATGTCAGTTGCAGAGTCATTGAGACATTTAGATGCCGATCAGACAAGTGGATTAACCTCATCAGAAGTACAAAAGAGGCTTGAAAAATTTGGGCATAATGAAATTAAAGAAGCAAGAGAGTCAATAATAACTAGGTTATCAAAAAAGTTCTGGAATCCCACATCATGGATGCTTGAATTTATCATAATGTTAAGTTGGGTTTTAGGCAAATATTTTGATCTGTATGTGGTAAGTGCATTATTACTTTTAAATGCAATTTTAGGATTTGTGCAGGAACAAAAAGCAAGTGCTGCGCTTGATTCTCTTAAAAAAAAATTGTACATCAATGCAAGAGTTTTGCGTGAAAGAAAGTGGAATTCCATTCCTGCACAAGACATGGTTCCAGGAGATATAACAAGGGTAAGAGCAGGTGACTTTGTTCCTGCAGATCTAAAGATAATAGAAGGTGATCTTGAGGTGGATAAATCTGCGCTTACAGGAGAATCTCTTACCATACTACAGAAAAGCGGTGACATACTTTATTCAGGATCGGTAATCAAAAAGGGGGAAGCTACGTGTGTGGTTATATCGACTGGCTTGAATACTTATTTTGGAAAGACTGTACAATTAGTTGAAGTAGCTCGACCAAAATTACATACTGAGGAAATAATTGCACGTCTTGTGCGAGTACTTGTGGCCATATCAGGATCGCTGCTTGCCATAGTTTTCCTTCTATCAATTATGAAAGGAACTTCTTTTTTTATGATACTTCCATTGATTGTCGTACTCTTTCTGTCTGCCGTACCTGTCGCGCTACCTGCCATGTTTACAATTACTATGGCGTTAGGCGCACTTGAACTTGCAAGAAAAGGGGTGCTTGTAACTAGATTGAGTGCATCAGAGGACGCTGCAACCATGTCTACACTTTGTGTTGATAAAACAGGTACTCTTACTCTTAATAGACTTACTTTGGCCGAGGTTTATGAAAATGGCAATTATAAGAAAGAAGATGTCTTACTCTATGGTTTACTGGCATCAAATGAAGCAAACCAAGATCCTATCGATGTGGTGTTCATCACAGCGGCAAAAGAGACTGGGATTGATACCGAAGGGTTTATTCAAAAAGAATTCGTTCCTTTCAATCCCTCTACCAGACGTACAGAGGCCACAGTAGAGAAGGGAAAAATAAATTTTACAGTTGCAAAAGGATCTTTTTCTGCAATATCTCTTCTCTGCGGTATTAGTGATCCTCAGAATAAGAAGGTTGCAGAATTTGCAGGAAAAGGATACAGGGTAATAGCTGTCTCAAAACAGATTACAGAAAACGGTTCGATGGATCTTGTTGGCATAGTGGGATTGTATGATAAACCAAGAGAGGATTCTGCAAAATTAGTTGCAGAACTAAAAGATCTTGGTATATCTACAAAAATGCTTACAGGTGATTCCCTACCCATAGCAAAAGAGATTGCACATGAAGTAAACATTGGAGAAAGAATTACGAAAATGGCCGATTTTTCAAACATTGTAAAAACTGATCAAAAAAAGGCATCTGAAATTGCAGAAAATAGTGATGGTTTTGCAGAAGTATATCCAGAAGAGAAATATTTCATAGTGAAAGCACTTCAATCAAAAGATAACGTGGTCGGAATGACAGGTGATGGAGTAAATGACGCCCCAGCATTACGCCAAGCAGAGGTTGGGATAGCAGTAAGCAATGCAACTGATGTTGCCAAGGGGTCTGCAAGCGTGATTCTCACAAAAGAAGGGTTGTCAAACATAGTAGATCTGATAAAAACAGGCAGGGCGATTTACCAGAGGGTAACAACATGGATATTCAACAAAATAATCAAAACATTTCAGATAGTGGTCTTTGTTGCATTAGCATTTCTTTTCACAGGTCAAATCATAGTAAGTACATTTGATATAGTACTCTTACTTTTTTTAGTGGATTTTGTCACCATATCATTAGCTACAGACAACGTACGCGGGTCTAAACTACCTGACAAGTGGAATATCAATGGTTTGGTCAAGGTATCTTCGATCCTAGGAGCAGCTACAATTATCGAGTCTTTTGGTCTCCTTTACATAGGAATTCATTATCTTGGGTTTACCAGTCAATTGGAAAGATTACATACTTTTGTATTTGACATATTACTATTTTCCAGTTTGCTCACCATACTTGTAGTTAGAGAGAGAAGTAACTTTTGGAAATCTATCCCAAGTCGCATATTGCTCGTTACTGTGATAGCAGATATCCTTTTTTCGTCGATCATATCTGTTGTCGGAATTCCAGGTTTGCTCCCCATATCATTAATCTCAGTTGCAGTAGCTCTTACATACTGTCTTGTGTTTTCACTTGTAGTTAATGATTTTATAAAAATCATGTTAATAAAAAAAGTGGAAATATAAAAACAGTTGTACGATTATTTGGTAATACCATCCCTTTAATTTTTTTATCATCTAGTTTATCCATTTGCATATTTACAAAATTCTAGTGTTATCAAGTTAGCCACTATTTGTGTTACTAAAATGACTAACTGTTTTGAAATATGAACAGTCATGTGAGTTTCACGTATACTTGTTTTTAAAATAACGAACAAAGAAATACAAGATGACACAGGAGAAAAACTTTGAACTTATGAAATTTTTTAAAAAAATATCAGCTAGAATAATTCCTAAAGGTATCTGAAAATCGTCATCTTGTCAGAATTCGGCAGGTCGGAGACTAGTGCAAAGTTGTATAACGGGTATGATTTTTTGTAATGTTTCATAAAACTCCAAGCTACATCATGTGTCTTAAATTCAGTTCTAATACCTTCAATCTTAAATTCTTGTCCAAAAATATCGAATACCTTGATCAAATATCGTTGTGGTTTCTTGTGAGGTTTTGCCTTGATTAGCCATGCAACAGCAAATACAAAGACTGCCAACATTATCAAAGCAGCCCCAATTTCTTTAAGATGTATCCAGAATATAGACGGAATTGTATCACCAAACAGACGATATACAAAACTTGAAAATCCTGCTATAGTAGTACCAATTATTATAAATGTACCAAAAGTAGATCTACGCCTGTCAGATCCCATATTTAACAATACGTGGCCCCTAATTTAACTATTAAACCATACGCAGAAATATCAACTCTGAGAACCACGATCTATGCAATTACTTGGAAGGCTGGAGATAAAATCAAAAGAGAAAATAATAGAATTTCTAAACAGCCAAGAGACCGGCCGAGTCTGCAGCATAGATATGGATGGATACCCACAGATAATCCCGATGAATTTTGTCTATGCAAAAGACTCGATATACATGCATTCTCACATCAAAGGGGAAAAGATAGAGAATATAACAAGAAACCCAAAGATTGGCTTTGAAGTAGATCAAAGCCTAGAGTTTCTGCCATCATACTTTAGCCATCCAACAGATGCATCGCAGGCAGATACGCTTTACATAAGCGTCGTAATAAAAGGACATGGGAGCATAATATCAGACAGGAGCGAGAAGGCATTTGCCCTAAATTCACTTATGGAAAAGTACCAGCCAGAAGGCAAGTATGAAAAGATAGCACCAAAGATGCACGTAGTAGATGAAGTTGCCATCATCAAAGTGGTGCCAGAAACAATGCGTGGCAAATATAAGATAGGACAGCACCTAGACAAAAAAACAAGACTTTTGCTGGCAAATCTTATCCTTAAAAGAAATACACCCACTTCAAAAAACACAGTAAAAACAATGGGCATAAAACAGACAGTGGATGGACTTGAGATATCAGAAGATCCCCTCTGGTAGCAGCATAGCAACCGTCTAAAAAATGTCCGTATCTACGCAGTCAGTGTTTGAAACAACTCAAAGCGCCCACGATTTCGCGATTTTATATTCAAACTGAAACAAATGCTGTTTCAGATCGAGTCTGTACGTAG
>DAHUYT010000004.1 GCA_027315065.1 Nitrososphaerota archaeon
ATTCAGCATTAGGATATGTCACACCGTCTGAGTTTTGCAAACAATGGGAGATGAGAAATAAATGAGGGACAGTCTTTGTCAATTCATGCAAAAAGTGGTACTAAAAACAGGGGTCCACTCCACTTTCAGTAGCTAATCACGTGTCACTATTTTGATGTCTTCTTTTGACATTATTGCATTAATTATTCTCTTTCCAGCACTAGATCTCCTGGCTATGATTATTCTGCCTCTCTTTCCTACTCGTGTTGATGTCAAGTGCCTGTCCATGACATAAACATCTGCATTCATTCCAGTTCTGTTCTCATCCACTTCCAATATTACATTATTGCCAGATTCTGACATTTCAAACCATTCACCGTTTTCACTGCTCTCAGTTCTTTGTTCTACGTCAATGTGTACGCCCAGATTCTTTTCAAGATCGTTGATTGTTGAACCACCGCGACCAATTAGTGCTGGTATGGAGTCTTTGTCAACCTTAACTCTTATGCTATTGTTTGAAAGAATTTCAATTTCTGCATTAGAGTCAAATCGCCTAATCATGTCTCTTATTTTTGATTCAGCAAGTCTTTCAATTCCACCACTTTTTGTCTCTTTTGATATTGGTATGACAATGTTTTCTTCTCCATAAGTGTAAATCTCATATTCTAGAGAATGATTCTCGAAGTTTTTAACCTCAATTACAGGTCTTGCCAAATCTTGTTCAGTCATCCCGGTAGGTACCTTTACCTTGAATTCTAATTCATATACTTTTGAGATCTTACCTGCTTTTACATATACGACAGTATCTAAAATATGGGGAATCATTCCCAACTCTACTTTTCCTATGAATCGCTGAATTGCGTCAAGGGGGGCATTTGCATGTACTACGCCAACCATGCCTACTCCTGATAGCCGCAAGTCGGAAAAGACTCGAAAATCATGATATCTTCTTACTTCATCAAATATGGTGTAATCTGGTCGTACCAATAATAATATGTCCGCCGCATTCTCAAAACTTCCGTCAAGATGTGAGTATTGCGTAATTTTTTCATCTACCTGAAGATCTCTTGGTGATTCAAACGTCTTTACAATTTTGCCTTTTTTGGAATAGAAATCTGCAAGACTTGATGCCAGTGTACTTTTACCTGATCCTGGTGCTCCTGCAATGAGTACACCTTCTGCACTCTCGGATAATCGCTGCATCAGTTTTTCTGATATGTTGTACTGCTCAAGTGATAGTTTGACAAGTGGGTGCGTAATTGTAATTTCGTATTTGTTAGAAAATGGGCGATGAGTTATTACCACTCTGAAATCGCGGAATTGAACTACGAGAGCCCCAGATTTTGAAATTTCAACAACTCCTGACTGGTTGGTTCTTGAAGCTTCTAAAATCTCTGTAGTAATTCTCTCGAGATATTCCTTTTCAAGTATCCTATCTTCAAGCTCTACTAATGAAAAAGTACCGGGGGTTCCACGTTTAGCAACAGGTTTTGCTCCTTCTTTGAGATGGATGCTCATTGTTTGATGATCAAAATACTTTTCAAATTCCAGATCTGAGATCTTTACTTGCGGTTTTGAGTAACTAGTTTTTACTCCTTCTGCTTGTGCGACTAAGGCTTGTACATAATCTGCTGTATAAAACGTGGCGTTATTTTTCTTCGCAATGTCTTTTATTATGGCATCAATTCTGCCATGTCTTGCCAATTTGATATCATCCATGCTTGGCCGTTCGCCTTCAAATCGAAGTATGATGTTGTTTTTTTGCACCAATTCACGAATCTTCTTTATCTCTTCCAAGCCAACAAAACCATAATCCTTGTTTTGTGAAGCTTGGGATTGCAGCTCATCTAATACTGCTACTGGAATTATTATTTCACAATCCTTTAGACTTCCAGATTCGATTAGTTTTGTTATTTCGCCGTCTATTATGATGCTTGTATCTACTACTATCTTTTCCATTATTTAGTCAGATTATTTCGTACCTTTTAATCATACCTTTGTTTGCGACTGGTAAATTAGCGGTCCATTTCGCATTTTTTAATTGTAGTATATCTAGTGATTCACTGGAGAGTTACCAGCATAAAAAACAAATCCTAATAGCGAAAGTGCATGTCATTAAATCTAATAAAATCCTTGAAAAAGACGAGTTCTAGGTAGATAACAACTTGTTTGATCTATGAAAGTACTCTTGATATTTCGCGTAACACATCCTCGAAATTAAACGGCTTTAAGATGTATGCTACTGCACCGACTCTTATGCATTCTTTCATCGTTACTTGATTATCGCTTGCAGTAATCATGATCACCTTAGCATCTGGTCTATGCGTGATTATATCACTCAATACTGTTAGGCCATCCTTTTTGGGCATGGCAACATCCAAAAGTACAATGTCTGGATTTGTTCTTTTAAACTGTTCCAATGCATCTACGCCATTCGATGCTTCAGCTACGAATTCATGTTTGCCTATGATCAAAATGTCTTTTAGCACCATTCTTATGACATCGGAATCATCAGCAACCATTATTCTGGCCAATTCTTACATTTAATCATGCTTAGTATTTAAATTCAAAAGAGCACCTACAATTCTGGTATCTGGGGGAATTTATCATGCACCTGTTTCTTAAAATTCGATAAATCGTAAATACTTAAACCATCCAAAATCTTACCCATATCTTCAACTGTTTTGATTATTATAAAACAAGATCCCGGTAATGGGCCATTGCTCATTATATGTCTCAATATGGCATCGCTTGTTTTTGCCAATTCCCCAATTTTTTCTTGTCCCATCATTGGTGCCAGTCCTTTGATTTTATGAAGATGCGTCTTGATACTCTGGGAGTTCATGAGTATATGTTCATCATTATTGCATTGCATTGTAATTCTTTCTAATTCGTCCAATTCTTGTTGTATTTCTTGTCTTGCAGCCTTTAGAAACTCGTCAGACATTTTAATTAGTCACTAGTTATGTTTTACACAATCTTTTATATGATTATCTGTATCTTTTTTATTCATTGAAGATTACGCAGAAAACCTATCTGTTACTTGGGATAATAATTGGAGTTTCTGCTATTAATCTGGTTCTCCTACTTTCAATCTCTCAAGAGAACCTGAACGTGCTTCACTCAATCAGCGATGCGAGCGATCTGAAGGTCATAGTTGAGGGAATATCTGGTACAGCTAACTCTATTGCAAGCGGTAATGAAGCAGGTAGACAAACATTGGCAGATGAAATTAATGGTTTTGACCAAACCTATGAGGCTTTAGGGACTGGAGGTACGTTTCAAGATATCCAAATAGTATCAGTACCATCTGAATTACATCCAATTTATAATCGAGTTGGAATTTCATGGCAAAAATACAAACAAGACGCTGAAAAAATCCGACAAGAATCAGTCTTTGATCCAACTGTGGAGCACGCACTGGCTTATATTTTGGATAAAAACAGTAACCTGATTTCGTTAACAAATGGAGTTGTAAACGATCTAGCTCCATTAGGTATGAATTATGATAAACATAAGATGATTGCAGCAGAGATGGTAGGCATTGCACAAGATATAGGACAAAAGACATTGTTGATCTCTATTGGCGAAGGGCGAAATTACACTGATGCTATAAAAAAAGACAGAATAACATTTGATGGAGATCTTAAGAATCTGGAGGGTATACCATTGGACAACCCTGATTATGCCAAGTATGGTATAGTGCAAGAAAATCTGCAAAAAATTCCAAGAGAAAACTCTTACTCATTGAGACATCTTGATCCATTGTGGGATGCAGAACGAGCTAAAATAGAATACATCGAAAATAATACATTGATTTCAAAAGAATTTGGTTCAGCCCTCGTGAATCTTGATTATCAACGTGGTCTCTTGCTTGGCCACACTTCAAAATTTGTAGATGATTGGAACAAATTCATTGATTCAAAATTAAAACAGAACGTCATACTAGTTCAAGGTTTGCTGATTGTAGATATGGTAGTATTTGTAACTGTAATGCTCACTATTAGAAAGTCATTAAATCCTCTACACTTACTCACGAATGCCATCGGGAGAATAAGGGAAGGTTTCTATGATGAAAAAATTGATTATATTTCAAATGATGAAATAGGCAATCTTGCTGAAGCGATAAACACGATGTCAGGCACTATAAAAAAGAAAGAAGAAGAAGCTAAAAAGATTGAGATTGCAAAAAACGAATTCCTTGCAATGATAACACACGAACTAAAAACCCCATTGGTTCCAATACAGGGATTTTCAGATATGTTATTGGGCGGGTATCTAGGATCGTTAAACGAAAATCAGAAAGATAGGTTAAAGATAATTCGATCAAGTGCTGACTCTTTATTGCAATTAATATCTGATCTACTTGATGCGCAAAAACTAGAACTAGATCAACTTAAAATTAAAAAAACAAACAATGATCTAAAAGAAACAATTGAAACCGCAATGAAATCTATGCAATCTCAGGCTCTTGCAGATCAAATAGAACTCACTCATAATCTCAACCGCTCAATTTATGCTAGTTATGATGATGCAAGAATAATCCAAGTACTTACAAATCTGATCAAAAATAGTTTAAAGGCAGTATTGTCTAAGGTTGGAAAAATCGAGATATCAGTCGAAGAAAATCCAAAAGAAATCATAGTGTCAGTAAAAGATAATGGAAAAGGGATACCTGATAATGTCATTGATAATGTATTCAAGAAATTCTATCAGGTGGATACTTCTTCCACTAGGGAATTTGGTGGAAGCGGTTTGGGACTGTCCATATGCAGGGGAATTGTGGAATCTCACGGTGGAAGAATTTGGGTACAAAGTAAAGTAAAGGAGGGATCCACGTTCTCATTTACCATTCCAACAAACGAATCTTCAAAAATGCCATTATAAGATAAAATACATGCATCGCGGTCTCTCAAGTGTTGCTGGAAGATTTTGCAGATAAAGCGGTTCAACTTGCGCTCCAAAATGGAATACAATACTGTGATGTTAGAGCGGAAACTATTGAGAGTAATGGTTTTTTGCTTGAAGATGGGCAGATAGAACATTTTTCATCTAAATTTGAGGCTGGGCTGGGAATACGTATACTTGCAGACGGTGCATGGGGGTTCTATTCTATATCTAATCCAAAATCTATAGATGAATTAAAAGATGGTGTAATCAGTGCAATAAAATGTGCGCTTTACTATGCTCAAACAAAGAAAAAAAAAGTAAAGATGGCAGAAACTCATGTATGTGTGGATACCGTAGATTATGGCATGATTGAAACACCAACAGTAGATGAAATGACAAAACTGGCGCTTGAATGTGATGGAATAATTCGAGTGAGAAAGAGAATAAAAAAATCGTCAATTCACATGCATCATGATGTATTTGACAAGTATTTTGTAAATAGCGAAGGTGCAAAAATAACTCAGCGACATAATGATACTATATCTCATCTGTCTGTCACTGCTCATGAATCAGGTCTTTCAGAAACCGTAAGTACAACCGAGGGAGGTCGTGGAGGCATGGAAATGATAACAAAGGAAGATAACATATTGAAAAAAGCCTATTCAATCTCTGAAAAGGCAGATAAACTAATAGATGCAAAACCTGCAAAAGAAGAGAAGACAACCGTCGTGATGAATCCTGATTTTGTTGCGCTGTTAACACATGAAATTTTGGGACATCCTTCTGAAGCTGATCGAGTACTAGGAAAAGAAATGGCTTGGGCAGGCGGTGCATGGTGGTCTGGAAAGATTGGAACAAAAATAGGCTCAACTGAGCTTAATGTAATTGATGATCCTATGATGCAATCTAGTCTGGGATGGTACAAGTACGATGATGAAGGTGTGATTGCATCTAGGAAATCGCTTGTAAAAGATGGTGTTCTCGTTGGTCATATGCAGAGCAGGGAAACTGCCTCTCTTTTTGACGCTGAACCCAATTCCGCAATGCGTGCTGCAGGATATTCGTTTATGCCACTAATACGAATGGCATGTACTTGTATCTGTCCTGGAGATTGGGATCCAGACGAGTTGATAAAAGATGTAAAGTCTGGTTATCTGATCTGCGACATGAAGGTACCATCTATTGACATGATGCGATATAACTGGAATATTTCATGCCAGTATGCTCAAAAAATTGAGAATGGGGAATGTAAAGAGTTGTTAAGGGATGTTATTGTGATGGGGAATGCACCAGAATTCTTCAACTCTATTGATGCAAGAGGTAAATATCTTACTGTACGACCGATAACAAATTGTGGTAAAGGCGATCCAATGCAAATAATGAGAATGGGAAACGGGGGACCTCATATTCGTGGAATCGCTACGGTTAAGAGTGTGGGGACCTAAAATGTCTGATGAGATTGATGCACTGAGAAAAACTATCATTTCATGCACTATCTGCGAATTATCTAAATCAAGAACAAATGCAGTGCCAGGTTCTGGTAGTATTAAAACCAAAGTAGTATTTATCGGTGAAGCTCCGGGTAGAACCGAAGATCTTCAAGGTGCACCATTTGTAGGTACTGCGGGTAAGATACTTTCAGATGCATTGGCATATGCGGGATTCACGCGTGACGATGTTTATATTACAAATATTGTAAAATGCCGGCCGCCTGATAACAGGAGACCAAATAAACAAGAAATGAATTCATGTAGAAATTATATGCAAAAAGAACTTGAGATCATTCAACCTAAGATTGTTTGTATATTGGGGAATACTGCTTTTGGTTCATTGTTAAATGGAAACGCAATAACTAAGAATCGGGGAAAAATAATTAAAAGAAATGGTCAACTATACTTTGTTACAGTACATCCGGCAGCTATCATATATAATCAGGATCTGCGTCAAGTCTTAAAAGATGACTTAAAGGCGTTATCTGATATTATTGACAAGCTACAAAAGGGAATTCCTGTGGAAACTAATGAATGAAGACTATTCCACGTTCATTTTATCGCAAAGATACCGTTGATGTAGCACACGATCTTCTAGGCAAAATACTAGTTCGAAGAATTAACGGGATGACAATCTCAGGGATTATTTCTGAAACTGAAGCATATAGACATGGAGATGATCCGGCCAGTCATTCATTTGGAGGTAGAACAGAAAGAAACAAAGCTATGTTTGGTGAGGTTGGGAGAGCCTATGTTTATTTTACATATGGAATGCATTATTGTATAAACGCAGTTGCAAAAGATGAGAAATATGAGGCAGGTGCAGTACTAATACGAGCCCTTGTTCCAAAAGACGGACTTGACTTTATGATAAAACAACGTAAAACAGGCATAATTTCTAATCTTGCAAACGGTCCGGCGAAGTTAACCCAATCTCTAAAAATAACACGTGAACAGTATGGCGAAGATCTGACAAAAGTCTCGGGGCTATATGTAACTGATGGATTTGATGTGAAAAGATCCGTAATCATGTCCCGACCTAGAATTGGAATTCGAAAGGCGGTGGATAATTTATGGAATTTTAGCGTACCTGAAAACTATTTTGTGGATTACTGAGGCACTTGTGCTGGCCTCGCTCCCAAAGTAGCAGTGAGGTCAAGCGATTTTCCTTGTCTATTGACTGTTAACACTACCTTGTCGCCCACTGATTTTTCATCATCTAGGTATGATATTACGTCATCAATTGTCTTTATTGGATGTCCATCTATTGCAGTTATGATATCGCCACCATGAGGAATGTTGTTATTGTCAAGAGTAGCTGCTATCATACCAGCTTTGTTAGCTGGTCCTCCAGGAACGACCTTCTCAACCATCACACCTTTGAAGTTTCTTGGCAAATCATTGGCCAACGAAATATCTGGATCCATTGTTCTACCTGATATTCCAAGATAAGGATGTTGATATGTTCCGGTTTTAATTAAAACTGGGACAATTCTTTCAATGGTATTAGATGGAATGGCAAATCCTATTCCAGAAAAGTCCCCCGTGTTTGTCTTGATTGCTGTATTCATCCCAATCACTTCACCTTGCATGTTTAATAATGGACCTCCGGAATTTCCTGGATTGATGGCTGCATCGACTTGGATTACGTCTGGTATTGAATAACCAACATTTTCATTAGGCATCAAGCGTCCCACTGCACTTACTATCCCGGCAGTCATTGTATCACTGAGACCAAATGGATTACCTATTGCAATCACTTGTTGTCCTGGTAACATCTCTGACGAATTTCCCAATGTAAGTGGAATCAGGGTTTCGTCAGAAAAGTTATCCATGATTTGTATTACCGCGATATCATTATCTGGATCGGTTCCTACAACTTTTGCGGTGTATGTATTTCCATCAATAAATGTGACATTTACTGTACTCGAACCATCGACAACATGATTGTTCGTCACTATGTATCCTTCTTTGTCATAAATGAAACCTGACCCTAGTCTTGTTGATTGACCTGAGAGCGGTTGGCCATTTATGATCACGGTATTATCAACTGTAGATACCTTGCTAGTTATCTGAACGACAGAGTCTTCCGTTTTCTTGAAGAGACCTGTCAGAACCGAATCTTGTGAAAAAGTCACTGCGCTATCATTTAGTCCTACGGAATTGGGTTGCACTTGAGTATCAGGTGTACTGGATGATACTTGTACAGTTGCTTGCGGCAAATTTCCAAAAGAGCGTTCATTGGCATACTGCACAATAACAACAGACAAAAGAGTTACAATCACTCCAATGAGTACAACATTTACCTTTTTCATATGGATTATTTAAAAAATAGTGCAGACCAGAATAATATTCTTTACGAAGCTTTGTTAATCTCAACATAAATATACGCACTAGCCAGTTAAAGGTCTGTTGGTAAAAAAGCAAAAAAACAAGGCAAAAACTTCATTTCTTTCGCGTGACACTGTGATTTTTGTAGCTATTATCGTAGCTATCGTCGGTGCCGGAATTTATTATTTGCTTAGCAATTCAACTCCAGTAAACGAAAAGTTTCCAGTATTTAGTGCTCCTACAAATATCTATATTGTAGCAGTTCACGATCCAACACAAGGTTATGTATATGAACAAGAATCTACGCGTCAAGCCCCAAAGGCACTAACTGGAGGAGTTGCGGATGCCTCAATTCATATTCCAAAGGGCGCGCTGGTTTCACTTCATTTCATAAATGAAGACAAAGATACTGGTGCTCCCATGGACCTTAATATTGACGAATTTAACGTACACACAAACAAACTAAACTATTTCCAAGCACAAACGATAAACTTTCTAGCCGATAAAGCAGGAGTTTACTCATACTA
Source organism: Nitrososphaerota archaeon (assembly GCA_027315065.1). Taxonomy (GTDB): domain Archaea; phylum Thermoproteota; class Nitrososphaeria; order Nitrososphaerales; family Nitrosopumilaceae; genus Nitrosotalea. Next base: position 9,218 of record DAHUYT010000004.1, read on the forward strand.
CTCAAAATTACACCCTGGAATGAAAGGTACTATAACGGTGGATCCGTAATGATATCGACAACATTTTTTAGAACATATCCATTAATGGAGTCTGTATGTATTGATGAACAATAAAGAGCATAATTTTTCTAGGGCCGATGTTCTTGACCTAATGGATGGTTTTATTGAAAGAATACTTGAAATTAGAAAAATACTTCTCAGTGTTTCAGTCTCTGCATTAATACTTGGACCGTTTGCTACATTTCTTTCAATCTTTCTCATAACACATCCGCGTTTCTATGCTGTTCTTGAGAGGGAGCATGAGTTTGGTGAAATTCTAGTTGTTTTGTTAGGAGTCATAATTTCTGTTTCAGTTGTATGGATGATAACAGGAGTAAGGCAATACCTAACACTGAAATCGTGGGATAATAGGTACAAAGAATATCTTGAACAAAAAGATCAGATTGACAAGAAAATTGCATCAGATTTTGGCCTAGAACAAGATTAAGTTTTATTCTCGTTTTTTTCGTTTATTGCTTTTTTACGAGGAAACAATTTTTCATATGGCTCTAAGATGGCCCTGCAGAAATCTACTCCCTTTTGAGTAGGCTTGTATATTGTAACAATTCTTTTTCCTAATGACCTTTCTATGCTTGCTATGAAATCGTTTGATTTAAGATCGTCAAGTATGGGTTTGTGTTTTTTAAGGTTCAATCCACAAAAACTAACTAGAGCTGTTTGATTCAGCTCTCCATACTGGACTAGCATCAAAATTATGTCTTTTATAATATAAATTCGATCTCGATATATGCTTGAACTAGACATTTGTCGTCTCAATTATGACCGCTAAATATAATCCCTGATTGTTATCCTTTTGTATCATAACTTATTTTTCTAGTATCCTTTTGCAAATATGACATCTGTTTTGCTTGGTTTTTTACAAACTATGCATGGTGCATTTGATTTTTTTTCATCAAATGGTATGACGCGAATATCTGCTCCAGTGGACTCTTTGATCAATTCCTCGCATTTTTGATCTCCACACCATGGCGAATAGAGAAACATTCCATTCTCTATCTCTTTTTTGAACTGTCCCAAATCTGTGATATTTTGAGTCCTTTCATTGAGGAACTTCCGTGCTTTCTCAAAGAGATTTTCCTGAATTTCATCTAGTATCTTAATAATTTCATCTTCTGCATTGTCAAAAGAAAGATCAGATTTCTTTAGACTGTCGCGTCGTGCTAGAACCATTTTGTTTTTTGGCAGATCCTTTGGGCCGATCTCAATTCTTAGAGGAACACCTTTCATCTCCCAATCGTTGAATTTGTAGCCGGGAGTAAACTCATCTCTAGAATCCATGTGAGTTCTCAAACCTTTCTTCATTAGAATCTCCTTGAGTTCACTAGCTTTTTTCAAGATCATCTCTTTGTCAGGTTGAGATGAGTAGATGGGAACTATAACTACTTGGATAGGTGCTACGCGAGGCGGTAAGACTAGCCCTTTGTCATCCCCATGAACCATTATCAAAGCACCGATGAGTCTCCAAGAAATGCCCCATGATGTCTGCCACGCGAAAGTTTCTATATTTTGTCTGTCCAGAAATTTTACATCAAATGGCTTTGAAAAGTTCTGGCCTAGGAAATGTGAAGTACCCATTTGTAATGCTTTTCCATCTGGCATGATTGATTCCATGGTGGTTGTATAGACAGCACCAACAAACTTCTCCTTCTCACTCTTTTTTCCTAATATGACTGGGATAGCCAGTTCATCTTCTACCGTTCTTCTGTATATGTCAAGTATGATTGCCACCTCTTCCTCTGCCTCTTCTTTTGTAGCATGAACTGTGTGTCCTTCTTGCCATAGGAATTCAGATGTCCTCAGAAAAGGCTTTGTTGACTTGATCTCTGCTCTCAATGCGGAATTCCAAAAATTAATCTTAAGAGGCAGATCTCTCCAACTCTTTATCCATTTTGAATACATGGAATATGCAAGAGTCTCAGAGGTAGGCCTAAGTGCCAATCTGTCTCCGATCTCAGTATCCCCAGAATGTGTGACCCAAAAGACTTCAGGTGTAAAACCTGCAAAGTGTGTTGCCTCCTTGCTTAATAGTGACTCCGGAATGAGTACTGGAAGAAATCCATTTTCATGACCAGTTACCTTTAGTTTTTGATCAACTGATGATTTGAGATACTCCCATATTGAATAACCATATGGTCTTAGTACTATCAATCCCTTAACTGGAGCATAGTCTGTAAGTTGTGCTTTTATCACTACCTGTGTATACCATTCGCTAAAATCTTCATTCTTTTTTACCGTGATTCCAATCTCTTTACTCAATTTACATCATCATCGTAGTTGTTCTAATGAGCCTTTGTTCTTCTACAAAGGGTCGCCTTTGCAAAGGACTTTGCCAGTTATTCGGCTCTGAAAATTAGGGCATACAAAACATTGGATAAACGGTATCTCTTTTTTAAAAACAGGACAGTCTACAGCTTCCTCTTTCATTTTTTTCAGCATTTTAGGGCTGACTCCCTTCAACTTTAATTTTCCTTTATCATCCATCATTCCTGATGCTTTCAACTCTTCTTTTGTTTTGTCTGATAACTTGTTTGATGTTGAAGATGCCTTGATTGTAACTTCGTATTTATGTGGAAGCTCACCCATGATATTCATCTTTGGATATCTTGAATATATTGCTAGTGGTAGGAAAATACGGTCTCGCTTAAGATTAATATAATCTCCATCATTTCACAAAGCAGAAACTGATGTTAGCAATTTTCGATGTTGAGGGCGTATTACTTGATGCGGAATTCCTTCCAATTTTGGCAGAAAAAATCAACAAACAAGATGAGATCTGGGAAATTACAAGAAAAGGAATCGAAGGAATAATCAACTGGGAAGAAGGATTAAAGAAAAGAATAGATCTTCTCAAAGGAATAAACTACGAAACTTGTACAGAGGTTGCCAATTCGCTTAGGATTATGACAGGTGCAAGAGAGGCATGTTATGCTCTCAAGGCAGCCGGCTGGAAATTGATGGCAGTGTCTGGAGGATTCACTATAATGACTGATAGGTTACGAGAAGAACTGGGACTGGATTATGTCTTCTCAAACGATCTAATTTTCAAAAACGGTAAACTTGATGGCGTGGTAATAAATGTGGATTCTGATAAAGCTAGATCAGCTATATTAAAGATACGGGAATGGAAAGAAAAAAAGGAGGACATAGTAGTTGTTGTTGACGGTGCAAATGACGTGAAGTTGTTTGATATATGTGGGCTAGGTGTGGCGTTTAGAGCACAAGATGTTGTAAAAGACTTAGCCACTGTAACCTTGGAAGAGAAAGATCTCTCAAAACTAATCGATATAATCAATACCCATTATGGGCTAAAGATACAGTTGCAAACTGTGGCCTGAACAGAATATGATTTTAAGCAGTAGAGCAGAAGGTTACTAGGATGGCATTAGAGATTATTCCAGTGCATCTTGAAAATGAAATCAAATCAGGTGATGATCTGATTGAGTTGATGATTATGTCAAAATCTGGCCCGAGTATACACGATGGAGACATTCTTGTTTTTACGCAAAAAATTATCTCAAAACAAGAAGGACGAGTTGTGAATCTTTCAAATATTAAACCTACCCTTCTTGCCATTGGTATATCTAGTGAGTACAGAAAAGATCCGCGAATTATGCAATTGATACTTGATCAATCAAAACGCATAATCAGAATGCATGATGGTATAATAATTTCAGAAACAATTCACGGTTTTATCTGCGCAAATGCAGGTGTGGATGAAAGTAATGTGGAAGAGGGTTATGCGGTTTTATTGCCAAATGATGCTGATGCGTCAGCTGAGGCATTATGTAGGCAAGTAAAAGAAAAGACTGGAAAAAACACAGCTGTTGTTATATCCGATACGTTTGGACGCCCATTTAGGCAAGGCCAAACTAATGTAGCCGTGGGGATTTCTGGAATTGTAGCCGTATTGGATTATGCTGGAAAAAAAGATGTCTTTGGAAGGACTCTTCGCGTGACTTCTATTGCTGTAGTAGATGAAATATGCTCAGCCGCTGAACTTGTTATGGGTAAATCATTTCACGTGCCTATATCTATAGTGAGAAATTATCATTTTAATAATGCCAAAAACACCATGAATGATCTTATTAGACCGCATTCTGAAGACCTATTTAGGTAAGCAAAAATTTTTGAAAACAAAGATTATATTCATAGATTGAGAGAAGCGATAAACATTGGATGATCTACGGGCCGAACTACACTGTCACAATGAGTTTTCAAATTTTCAACTCGGTTTAAAAGAAACACCATATGATTGTGGTATAACAGTACAAGAACAATTGGAACAAGCATACAAAGCAGGGCTAGATGTGCTCTTTATTACGAATCATAATACATTAGATGGATACAACCAGCTTTTAGATTACAAAGAAAACCATGAAAAATTCAAAAACATCCAAGTCTATCCCGGCGAAGAAATTACAACCGATCAAGGAATACACGTGTTAACATATGGATTAACCAAGACGATAAGGCCAGGTCAAAGTTTTGAGGAAATACTTGATGTAATAAAATCCCAAGACGCTGTTTCTTGTGCACCTCATCCTTTTGCACTAAATAATGGGCTTCGAGAAAAGTCTATTCACTGTGATCTGATTGAAGTATTTAATAGCAATAATGTTGATAGATACTCAAACCTAAGAGCTTCCTATTTTGCAAAAGCAAACAATATGATAGAAGTAGCAGGAAGTGATTCTCATGTTGTTTCCACACTAGGTAGATGTGTTGATGTTATTCAGGCTGAAAATACCCTTGATAATGTGTTACGAGAAATGAGAAAAGGGAAAATTACGATTGGCAATACTGGTTATATCACTAGCAAAGAAATGATAGAGCACGCAAAATACAAAATTGCTAACTCAAAAGATGATATCATGATGTATTTCCAAGAAAACCACCCTCATCTAACTGGTGTTTGTAGTTTTCTAATCGATGTGTTTGAATCAAACCCTGACAGTATGGTTTGGAGAGCGGTATATCAAATAGCAGTGCGCCTTACTACAAAGTTATCGAACAAAATTAATTTCAAAAATCAAGATTATAACATATTATATGAGCGTAATCTCAGAGCAATATTGCCAATGATTCTGACTTGAGTAATTTTTCTTGCATACATGAATAGCTTTTAATATTACTCTACTAGCTTTTTGTTTACAGGCGATACATATTTCAGAATTATCTCCAACCAAGACAATCGATGTTCGAGGAATGTTCTGTCCGGAACCTGTCTTTAGAACAAAGATCGAGATGGAAAAAATGACCGTAGGAAATATCCTAAAAATCATTGCAGATGATCCTGCATCTGAGGAAGACATCTCTAGGTGGGTAAACAGAAATGGACATCAATTGCTTGGCATCAACAAATCTGGTAAAGACCTTGAATTTACAATTAAGAAGGCGAAGTAGGTTTTGGCTACCAAGGCAATAAATGATGCAGAGGAGGTTTTGAAAAAAATTGGTAATACGCCTATTGTGAAACTAAACTCCATTTCAAACAGTCAGGTAGAGTTTTACGCGAAATTAGAATCTCATAATCCATTTGGTTCTGTAAAAGACAGAGCGGCGTTTTGGATGGTGAAAATGGCAGAAGAAAAGGGTCTCATAAAAAGGGGATCTAGTGTGATAATTGAACCGACATCGGGAAATACTGGAATTGCACTTGCAGGAATCGCAAAACTTCTTGGATATAAAGTAGAAATCGTAATACCTGAAAAGGCAAGCGATGAAACGAAGAAGATAATCGAATCTTTGGGAGCTATCATATATCAAACAAGCGATGATCTGTGCCCAAAAGTTGGGGCTGGCACAGATCAGAGTATCGCGCTGGCAAAATCTATCGCATCATCACGACCTGACAAATACTATTTTCCTAATCAGTATTCCAATGAAGCAAATTTCATGGGTCATTACAAGGGCACAGGTCCTGAGATTTGGGCTCAGACAAAAGGAAAGATAACTCATTTCTTTTCAGGCGTTGGAACTGGTGGAACTATAACTGGAATAGGTGCGTATTTGAAAGAGAAAGATCAGAACATAAAAATTATCGCAGTACAACCACAACAAAATCACTTGATTCAAGGTCTAAGAAATTTTGAGGAATCTGCAAAACCTGATCTCTTTTTAAAACGTGAGCAGGCAGTTGATGATTGGATTACAATTACAAATGATGAAGCATTTGTTGCAGTAAAAGAGATATTTGAAAAGGAAAGAATGCTAGTTAGTCCATCCTCTGCTACGGTATATGCTGCAATGAAAAAATATGGTATTGAAAAGGGACATGTGGTTGGAATATTTGCTGATGATGGTAGAAAGTTCAAGAGTCTTTATATTCAGCAAAAAATATTTACTGACCAAGAATTCGATAAGGCATTACAAGAGGCAAAATACCTTTCACCCACTCAGTTTTCCTAACTACTTTCTTCTGTTTTCTGACAAATACTTATCAACATCTATTGCAGCCATGCAGCCAAATCCTGCCGCAGTAATTGCCTGTCTATATCTGTGATCATGTACATCGCCAGCAGCAAAGATTCCCTCTATGCTGGTGTATGTGTGGTTTTTGAGTACTATGTAGTCCTGCTCGTCTAACTCTATTTGACCTTTGAACAGGTTGGTATTTGGTTCATGACCTATTGCAACGAATAAACCGCCGACATCCATTATATTTTGCTGGTTTGTTGTTACATTCCTTATCATAATTTGGTTTACTTTTTGGCTTCCTTTGATTTCATCTATTACAGAATTCCAATGGAATTTGATCTTGTTATTTTCAAATGCTCTATCCTGCATTATTTTACTTGCCCTAAGCGTATCTTTTCTATGTATGATGTGAACATTTTTGGCAAATTTAGTAAGGAATATGGCTTCTTCTATGGCAGAATCTCCGCCGCCTACCACCACTATTTCCTGATTCTTGAAAAACGGACCGTCACAAGTAGCACAATATGATACTCCCTTGGCACTAAATTCTTGCTCTCCTTTTGCGCCTAGTTTTCTAGGGCTTGCGCCAGTTGCAATTATGACGGCATCTGCCTCATATTCCTCTGCATATGTTAATACCTTGAATGGCTTTCTTCTAAAATCTACATTTACTACCTCATCATCAATTATTGTAGCACCCATCCTCTCAGTCTGTTTTCTCATTATAGTCATCAACTCCGGACCTAGAATACCATCTGAAAAACCCGGATAATTTTCAACTTCTGTAGTAAGCATTAATTGTCCCCCCGGTAACATTCCTGAGATCACTAGGGTATCACGTTTGGCTCTTGCTGTGTAAATGGCCGCAGTATATCCAGAAGGACCTGCTCCAATTATTATCACATCAAATTTTTTCTTTGTTTCTGGTTTGTTACTCTCTGCTCTAATTTCTGCCTGCACAAATAAAATTCATTTATAATTCATATTTAAATTATGCACTGGTTTTTAGAGATTATCAAGTATGTTTTGATGCTGATCACATAACTTTCCAATTTCTATTTGTGCATACAAAAGATCTTCTTGCCAGTGTGCATTGTACAACATACATTTCCTTGACTCGCAAAAAGGAGACCCTGTAAGATAGTAGAACATGGCTTGTAACGCATATCCTCTAGTAACCAAACTTATCCTCTCGTCATAATATTCTAGAAATCTTCCCTTGAATTCTTGTTTAATTGTATCTAGATTCAGGCCATGTAAAATTTTTTTGTATATCTGTAGATAATAATCACGAGGTTTTGCTGGTGCTTCAATCATACCTGTAGTGGAAATGATGGCTGGGTTAGAACATATGACGACTCTACCATGATATCTATAATCGTTATAATCATAACTACAAGTCAATCTTGTTGTAAATATGAGATGGAATTTATCTACTGATGATTCTGAATCTGGTATGATGTCTCTGAAAATATTTTGAATCTCAAAACCATCGTACAAAATAATATTGTCTGATGCTGAGTCTGTTGTTTCTGATTGTTCTTCGAATGTTGTTTCTTCAACTGTAGGTTTATGCCTCTCAAAAGGTATGTAAGGGTTAAAAATTCTACATGAGGCTAACTGTTGAAATGTTTTTTCTTTTGCATGAAAATGCCGGAGGAATTCTTGTCGTACTTCTGTATTTATTCCAGTCTGTTTTTGTATGAATTCTGCAAGGTCGTTGATCTTAATCTCAGGCACAGACGGTGCATCATACAAAAATAGTTTAGATATACTCAATAACGTATCTGGTCCGAATTGATTTATCTTCTTAACTCTTTTATTTTAGATGCTGTGATCTCAGCTGCTTTCTTGCCTGATAACAACATTGAACCATATGTTGGACCCATTCTTGCTATGCCATATGTCTCTGTTACGGACATGCCTGTAGCCACAAGCCCAGGATAGACTTCACCTGTATGGTATACTACTTTGTCCTCCCCATCATCTACCCACATTGGATCCATGCCTTTCCAATCGATAAGCTTCCTGTCCACCAGTCTCTTTATGGCTACTGAATCATGACCTGATGCATCTATGACCATCTTGGATTCTAAAGCAACTGGGTCAACACAAGTTATATTTCTTGGAAGAGCTGATACTGGCATCCAATTCACTACGATACCACCTACTCTTCCATTCTTTAATATCAAATCATCAAATTTTGTCAGATTCAAGAATTTTACCCCAGCATCACAAGACGCAGCTATTAATTTCGAAACTGCATGTGGTCCCGGTGTAAGATAAAGCCCATCTCTTACCTTCTTATAGGGAATTCCTAATTCATCCCAAATCTTTTGTGCCGGAGATCTTACTGTTACTGGATTCATCATGTATCCTCCCAGCCAATATCCGCCCCCAAGGTAATTGTTTTGTTCTATGACTAAAATTCTGAATCCCATCAACGCGAGTTCTCTGCTTGCGGTCAAACCTGCCGGGCCTGCACCTATGATTATTACATCAGAGTCTGCTCTGTCTATGAGTACTGAATGAAATTCATCGGCAATTGCTCGCGTGATCTCTTTCTCATCAACATCTGCAAATATTTTAGGCACTTCTTCTTTCTGGTTGGCCTTTTGCATGAAAAATATCCTTAGGACAGCACATTAATAGTTTGCTCAGTTTAAAAACGCGTCTTCAAATGATTTGACACATTCTCTTATGTGTGTCTTTTTTGTTGGATTCTTAAACGCATAAGTCGAAATAATATCTATTTTTGTAAGATCCTTTCTAGTTAATACGCCCTTTGCAGCTCTGAGTGCGTCTAATATCACATTGCATCCATTTGTACTATCGTTTGTTCTAAGTGACAGATCTATTTCTATTGTTGAACCAAGAAATCCTTTGGCTTCCATCCAATAATAACTAACTCTGGAATCCCCAAGCTGCTCTGCATATTCTGTAGTACCTGCAGTAGAACTGAAGGGATATGTTGTTTCAATTGCGATAGATTCTGTCTTACTATTTCTCTTTTTTTCTCTTATCTCCTCAGCCATTGTATTCATGGTATCTTGATTTCCTCCGACATCAAGTTGATATGCTTTCTGGATCTTGATACCTCGATTTGTCATAAAGTCTATCATTCCGCGATGAAAGGCAGTACCACCAAATTGACTCATCAAATCATCTCCTAGAATCATTAATCCTTTTGTCTCAAATGCTTTTTTTGTCTTGTCGGTTACGGTTTTGGAAGACGTGGCATTAAAAAACGAACAGCCTGCATCCAATGCAGCATCCGAATATTTTTCCGATGTCTTATCCAGTCCAGAAGAAATAACATTAACGAGAAAATCCGGATTATCTGTCTTGAGGGATCTGACAAATTCATCATAACTTACAGATTTTATGTGTCCACTATGGGTAATATGGGAAGGTACTGGATCTGACATTATTCCGGATTGGATTATAATGTCTGAAAAACCTGTTTTATGATCTGTGATCAATTGACCGATTTTTTTTCCCACTTTGGAAGGATCTATGTCAAAAACTGCTGATACTGATATATCGTTAGGAGTTAATCCTGAAATCTTTGGGTGCCAAAGTCCCTCGGTTGAGTTCTTGTAGTGTTCCAAACCTTTTACAAGAGTTAATGCCACATTGCCGCTTCCAGCAATAGCAATCTTGATTTTATCCGGCACACAATTTTTTCTTGCCGATCTTCATTTAACTCTTTTCTGATGTTATTAGTAGAAAAGAACTCTTTTCTTGATGAAATCAGCCTTTTGATGTGTATTCTAGGTGGAAAATCTTGCCAGTATCTCTTTGGCTAGTACATATCTGATGTCTAGTTTAAAATTTATATGCACTTCGAAAAGTAGCTACAATAATTGAGCAAGACAAGCCTTTCTCAGTCTAGACCAGATAACCATCCAAAACCCAAGATACAATGGGGTCGTCTAGAGGAAGCTGAAAAATTTGCAGAAATGGTAAAACTCTTCAGACAAAACAAGATTAGCCGTGATGATCTACGAAGATTTAGACTTCAACATGGTGCATATGGTAGCCGAATGACTGATGATTATAGTATGATTCGTGTAAAAATTCCGGCTGGGGAATTATATCCAATTCAGATCGAAAAAATGGCAGAACTAAGCGAATCATTTTCAATTGGAAGCGCACACGTTTCTACAAGACAAAATTTCCAACTTCACTGGGTTGCACTGGAAGATGTTTCTGAGGTTATGCGAGGACTGACAGAAGTTGGTTTAACGTCAAGAGAAGCATGTGGTAACTCTGTAAGAAATGTAATGTGTAGCCCTCTTGCAGGTGTATGCCCTGATGAAATATTTGATCCTACTCCATATGCTTTGTCGACAGCAAAGTTTCTACTACGAAATTCTATGAATCAATCGCTCCCAAGAAAATTCAAGATCAATTATACGTGTTGTGAGAAACATGGAATGGCAAGAATAGTGGATGTTGGTATTATACCAAAAAGAACAGAAATTAACGGAAAAATCCAGAATGGATTCAAGGTCTTCTTAGGCGGTGGGCTTGGTGCCCAATCATTTGTGGGACATCAGCTTGAAGAATTTACTCTAGAAGAAGATTTACTCTACACAATAATTGCGGTCATCCGAGTCTATGATAGGATGGGTAATCGCGAAAATATGGCAAGAAATAGGATGCGGTATCTCGTTAATGAACTTGGGTGGGAAAAATTCCAAAACATTGTGCTAAAAGAAAGAACAATGACAAGACTGACACAATCTGTTGTAATAAAACTTGATCTTGACAAGACTCCTGAAGTATTGCATAAAATTTCAATTAGCTCAGAAACTCCATCGCCTCCACCGGGGTTATCTAGATGGCTCAAAACTAATACCATGAAGCAAAAGCAACAAGGTTATAGTGTAGCGTTCATTACGCTAGAGTCCGGTGATATCACTGCAAGTCAATTACGGGCCGTTGCTGCTATGGCTAGGGACTTTTCCGCAGAGGGAAGAATTAGAAATGGATTTGCTCAAGATATCGTATTCCGATGGGTACGAGAAGAAGATCTTCCAAAACTCTATGCCAGATTGCTAGACGTTGGTCTTGCAAATCCTGGTGCGTTGACTATGGCCTCAGTTGTGGGATGTTCTGGAACCACCTCGTGTAATCTAGCATTGACTAATTCACACAGACTAGCAAAAGAAGTTCAAAGAAAATTCCTCGAGTTAAAACTTGATGAAGATGATGACCTGAGAGATTCCACAATCAAGATAAGCGGATGTCCAAATTCATGCGGTCAACATGAGATAGCGACAATTGGATTTTATGGCGGGGGAGGAAGATTGGGCAAGGACATGTATCCGTTGTATACCATGTCGCTAGGTGGAAGGGCAGACGAAAACTCAATGCTGGGATTGATGACAACCAAGGTTCCTACGAAGAGGGTCATCCCAACAATCTTGAAAATAATTGAGATCTTCAAATCCGAAAAAAGATCTGGCGAAGTTCTGGATTCTTGGATTCGTCGAGTTATTGAAGGAAATGGCGGACCTAGGGTTAAATCTGTAAATGATATCAAGGAATTGGTAAAGCCCATTGTAGCACCCCCTACAATTGAGCAAGACCCAGACTTTTACGTCGATTATGGGAACGATGAAAGTTATCATGCAAAAACTGGAAGGGGCGAATGTGCTGCTTGAGCAAAGAAAAGATTACAAGAGTAACCATTGACGCTGATACCTTACGATCGGAGATTAGGGACAAGAGCGTCAAGGTACTTGACATAAGAAAAGAACCAGATTACAAACAAGGGCATGTACCAGGGGCAATTAATTTTCCATTATCTAGTCTTCTTTCTGACGACAGTCCAGAAATGATTCTTCAACATGTGCAGTCTTTTGGTATTGATGATGAAACACACGTTGTTGTCTATGACGACACATTTGGCGCCTTGGCGTCGCGTGTAGCGTGGGCACTTCAGTATATTGGTCATGAAGGAGTTTCTCTATTGGATATTACATACGGATCGTGGAAAAAACTCGGACTTGAAACTAGTCTTGAATCTCCATCTCTTGGAAAGAAACCACATTCTCTAAATCTACAACCGCAAATTCTTGCAACTGCTGATTATCTCATGCCTGCCAGAGAGGAAGGTGTCATATTGATGGATAATAGGGAGAGATTGAACTTTCTTGAACATCATATTCCTGGTGCTATTAACATTCCATATAGAATGCTTGCCTCTGCTCAGAATATACTAAGATCAAAAGATGAATTGAGGAGGCTTCTACATAATAGAAACATATCTTCTAACTCTGAGGTGGTTACATATTGTGGCAGTGTGGGCACTCTTTCAGGATTGGGGTATTATGCATTAAAGTCAATAGGAATTCAAAATGTAAAACTTTACGTTCGTTCGTTTAAGGAATGGGAGTCATTAGAAAAACCAATTGAAAAACAAAAAGATGCAAACTATTGGGATCTCTCGGCAGAATAATATTTTAGGTATTTTGTGTAGTCTCACTTCTTAGTTTCTTTGTAGTCTGACTCTCTATGTGATCAAAGAGATCTATCATTTTCTGTTTATTTGCTTGCAAGTATTCATAACCTTTGTCAGTTAATCTGATCTTGAATAATCTAATCTCTCTATGTTCCTCAAAAAAATGTTCTATCATCTGTGCACCGCTTTTACTAGGATCTATGAACACATCCATCTTTGCAATTACTTCATTAACATCTCCTTTCTCTATTGCAGACTTGACAGCTTGAGATGCCTCGCTAATTTCTTTCAGGTGTTGGATCAATAATGGATTGCTCCTTTTTGTTGTACCTAAGAACCCTTTTTTTTCAACACCTATCTTGGAAGCCAACTCGGGGGCAATCTCAAACTCTTCTATTTTCGATAAACCTGTGTTTTTCTCCTCTTTTACCAGTAGGCCTTTTTCCACTAATTTTCTTGCTGCATCTTCTACCTCTATCTTGCCTAGCATGGTTGTCCAAACTATCTGGCCTACCTTGTGATATCCTTGTCTTACTGATTCTAGTACCACTACCTCGACGATTCTTCTATATCTGTCATCTGCCCTGACATTCTCAAAGTCTTTGTCTCTTACTGCTTTCTTTGCATTCTTGACATCTATTTCGATTGAACGCTTCAAAGCCTCAATAGACTCTGGAATGTGATTCAAAAGAGAATAATAACACGCCTTGTTGTACCATGACATACCGTCTGTGGGATTTGTCTCAATTGACTTTTCTACGCATTCAATAGCTTTTTCATAATTTTTTTGTCTGTAGTAGATTAGGCCTTTCAGGTTCCAAGCATCTGAATTTGTAACATCGATCTCGTGAACCTTGTTATACTCTTCCATGGCTCCGCCCAAGTTGTCCATGTGAAATCGCGTATAGCCTAATTTGAGAAGAGAATCAACATGTCCCGGATCCATTTGTAATGCCCCTTCAAAGGCTCGTACTGCTTCTTCCATCTTTTCATCTGCCATACAAAAAACTCCTTTCTTATACAGTTTATCTCTGGCATAGTTAGGATCTGTTATCTTTGATCCCTTTGATGTCTCTACAGGCATTTCAGGTTTTGTCTTACTTTCAGGTGACTCTGGGATATCCTTGAATATTTTTTTCACGACTGACCAAATATGGATTTTCCGTAGATAAATACCATTCCGGATGTATAAAAAGTAAATTTTGTTGGCAACGCAGCTTTATAACGCCTGATAAATACAAAAATACTCAGGTATTACACCTAGGATATGTCAGCCGGAGAAAGGATCATAGAAATAACTGGCGAGTCGCCATTTAAGCTCACCTCGGGAGTATTTGAAGTTCAAATTTCTATCTGCGACTATCCACCTTCGCAAGAAGACATAAAACGAAGGACCTTTCCAGTTATCTGGAAAGATAATTTTCATCTAAGGGTGAAAGATGCAAAATTCACCCAGATTATAGGTTCTTTAAAAAATCCAATTCCTGATTTTGTATTTACACGAGATTCAGTTTGGGTCGTTATTCTTGATCAGTTCTCTTCAATTAATTCTGCTTTTCAAGTTACTGTGCCAAAGATTCTAGGTGAAATCCCTGCCACTCCTCCAAGAGAAGAATCACCAAGGGACCGCAAAACGCCTTCAGAATATTATCCTACATCAGGTACTCAGGGACCCCGTGGTCCTCAGGGTCTACCTGGAGTTCAAGGACCCTCTGGTCCACCAGGTCCTCAGGGTCCATCCGGCACGCAAGGAATCCAAGGTCCTCCAGGTGATAAGGGATCTCCTGGTCCACAAGGTCCTCCTGGTGATAAAGGTCCCCCAGGTCCTCCAGGTGATAAGGGCGACAAGGGTGACAAAGGTCCAACTGGTGATAAAGGTATAACGGGAGATAAGGGTCCATCCGGAGATAAAGGTCCACGAGGAGACAAGGGAGAAGTTGGTGACAAGGGAGACAAGGGAGACAAGGGCGATAAGGGAGAAAAAGGCCTTACAGGCGAATCTGGTCCTATGGGAGATAAAGGCGTAACTGGTCTACCTGGCCCACTTGGAGATAAAGGAATCCTTGGCCCTCCAGGTGATAAAGGACCACGAGGTCCATCTGGTCCTCTAGGTGATAAAGGACTTCCTGGTCCTCAGGGTCCTCTAGGTGATAAAGGTCTTACAGGTCCTCAGGGTCCTCTAGGTGATAAAGGTCCACAAGGTCCACAAGGTTCACCGGGGGAAAAAGGCCTAACTGGTATTCCTGGCCCTCAAGGTGAGAAAGGATCTAGAGGTTTACCCGGTCCATCTGGTGATCAAGGACCTAGAGGTCCGCCCGGTACTCAAGGTCCACCAGGCCCACAAGGAATTCAAGGTCCTCAAGGTGATAAAGGTCCACTGGGTCCACAAGGTCAATCTGGTGATAAAGGCCCACAAGGAATTCAAGGTCCTCAAGGTGACAAAGGGGTAACTGGTCCTTCCGGTATGGCTGGTGATAAAGGCCCGCAGGGACCTCAGGGTACGATGGGTGATGTAGGTCCACGTGGTCCACCAGGCCCGCCAGGTCCACCAGGTCAACCTGGATTTTCAGAACAACAAAAGCAAATAATCACTCAACTTATTGAAATATTAGCTTCAAAGAATATAATTACAACAGAACAACAGATCAAGTTACTAAGTTTTCTCTACTAGTGTATTCCTGCACAAACTATGTAATGGTGTCATAAAAGAAGCCGAAATTAAAATAAAGCATGTAAAAATTTCCATATGTGTTCTGCTTAGGCTGTGATATTGCAAAGATGAATTTGTTTTGTATTGATTATATCTAACAAAGTGTCTAATGTTGAGCATGTGTAGCGGAAACGGTTGCACATTTGATAATAAAAAATAATTCCTATGCTTGCATCAATCTGTACTTTATCTGTGTTGTACAATATAAAAAATATACTGAGTTAAAATATTGAAATTATCGCCTGATGTCAAGCGATAATTTTTTTGATTTTATCTTCTGCGTTTCTTTGCAGATTTTCTTTTAGCTGGTCTTTTAGCTTTTTTACCCGCTGTTCTTTTAGCTGCTGTTCTTCTCTTCGGAGCTGTTCTTCTTTTAGCAGCTTTTTTAGCGTGTCTTTTCATTGCCATTGACAAGTTTTACATTTTACTTGTTTTTCTATCGGTACGCTTAAGAAAGTTACACCAAATGATGATATTGTATAAACAAATTTTTCATAAAATTCTAAAATTTTGATCGTGTTTTAGTAAAGCCAACTCGATGATGTTGTTTTCCTTCTAGTTTGAGATCTGTCTACATCATATGTCCTGTCTTATTATCTTTTTTGCAATTCTGAATCTTTTACATGGAAACCATATCTAGCTTCATTTTTGAAATCCGTGTCTTACACTCTATAATCTTCTATCTCTTTTTCATGAAATCAAAAGACTTTGCTGACTCGATGTTGCTATTTGCTTTTTACTATTGTAAGCACATCTTCATCTTCTAATATGTGGCTCAAACCCGTTCTTTGTCCTCCAAACTTGACGCTTTTTCCCCATACTAGTGCATATCTAAAATCTTTTTTCAAATCTCGGTGTAACTTGTTACACACATCTAAAACAGTAGAACTGCGTCTGACAATAAGCGGCTCTTTGTAATCTGTCTCACCGCCCTTTGGTCTCATGTAAATTCTAATAAAATCTAGATATTCATAAATCGCGTCTCTGAGTGCCATTATGTTAATATCTGCATCAGCTGATATGGGAATGATTTTTGATTTTATCTTTTCTTGTAATTCATTTAAGAATCCTTGGTTTACCAAGTCTATTTTATTCATCACGGTAAGAGACTCAACATAGAACTTGTTACCTGATACATAATCAATTAATTGTTCGGAATCTATGTCTTCTCTTATCAAGACACGTGCATTATTTATTCCGTATACTCGCAAGATATCTTTGAGTAGATTTAACGGCATTTTTGTTATTGGTACCTGCTGGCTTACCGCTATTCCGCCATCGCCTGTTTTTTCTATAACAATGTCCGGAGGCTTTTGGTCTAGTCGGATTCCTATATTGCCAAGCTCGGTTCTAATTACGTCCTCGTGGTATGGTTGGAATACATCTAATATAATTAACACTAAATCTGCACTTTTTGCTACTGACAGAACCCTTTTGCCAAGTCCCTTTCCTGTAGATGCTCCCTTTATTATTCCAGGCAAGTCCAGAACTTGAATCCTAGCACCGCGATATTCCATCATACCTGGAACTACTGTTGTAGTTGTAAATTGAAATGCGCCTACAGCTGACTTTGCGCCAGTAAGCCTGTTAAGTAAAGTCGATTTTCCAACGCTTGGGAGCCCGATGAACACAACAGTTGCATCTCCTGTTCTTTTTACATCGAAACCCACTGAACTACCTGAGCCCCTTGATTTTACATCTTCTTGCTCTCTTTTCAATTTGGCAAGCTTTGCCTTTAGCAAGCCTATGTGGTGTTCAGTGGCCTTGTTGATCTGAGTCTTGGCCATTTCGTCCTTTATGGCCTGGATCTTCTCTGGTATTCCCATCTATCTTACTTGGGACTAATACTGAATAAAATCTTACTAATTAGATTTGATTTGTTGTTTTATGGTTAAAGTTTGAATGAATTAAAATAATGGACAAACATATTGCCAAAATATACTGAAGCAAACGCACTAGTTGTTCTTGCTATGCTCATAGCTATGAGAAATTTTTTGAAATTGTATCTTTTTACTCCCGCTATTATTGTGACAATTTCTGTCAATATGGGAACTAAACTTAAAGCAAATATTATGCTCCAGCCGTGTTTGTCTAGCCGCTCAAAACTCTTCTTATAATCTTCTTCGCTATGAGCTTTTCTCAGCAGTTTGTATATCTTTTTCCCGTCGTATCCTATAAAATATGTTATAATTCCCCCACCGACCGATCCTATGGCCATAATGCTGAACACAGATGCAGAATTTTGACCGTCTAGAAGTAGCGCAGTCGATGTTATCACTATTGGAAATGGAATAATTGAAGCAAAAATACAGTTTAGAAAAAGACCAAGTAATCCATACTTGACAAAGAACGGATTCTCAAGTATGGGTTTTAAAAAATCAACTAGCATAATATTAGTGGTTTTCTTACATATTATAATTGAATGCTCAACATTCCAAAGACTTGGGATGTTTTTCATTATTTGATTTGTAGTACAATGTCTTGCCGTCTTTCTTTATGTAGACGATCCTTGTTGCTGGTATTGTCTCAAAGTTCTCCGAAATCTTGAGAAATTCTGTTAACATAGATTCCTTGATTACATTGAAATCAAGATAACCGACAAAATAAAGATCTGGATTGTCGTAATGCAATGCTTTACTGAAAATTTCAGTCACCACGCCTTTTCTGGTCACAAATTAGCAAACAGACATGAATATTTTAGTATCTCCATTCAAATTAGTCTATATGCAAAAGCATATGATTTTAAATTCTAACAATCAATGATTCAGATCATGACTAATAAAATTACACTAAATATCGACAAGCCGATCTATACCGAAGGTGAGTATATGAAACTAAAAGTAGACTGTGAGACACTTACTACAAAACAGACAATTCACGTGACAGTTTTAGATCCATCTGAGAAGGAAGTTTTCAGTGCCGATCAGTACATTAATTCTCAAAAGGGGACTTACTCTACTGTGTTAAAGTTTGACACAAAACAATGGCGAATTTCTGGCAGATACAAAGTTGCAGTGTGGGATCAAGAAGGAACAAGAAAGGAAGTATTTTTCCAATTCAAGGGAAAGGTTTCATAATACATTATAGGTAACAAAACAGAACAATGTGTTGTCTATTACAATTATTATATTGGGTGTAATTATGTGATTTAATTGAAGCCGAAGATATATGCTGTGGATATAGATGGTACCATCACGGATAACAAAGGGGGGAGAGTTAACCTTGACGCACTTGCTGCCCTACGTTATTTAGTAAAACTTGGTCACAAAGTAATCTACGTGACGGGTAGATCATCAATTGAGGCCTACATTCTATCCGTATTTGGTGGGACGACAAGAATAGCAGTAGGGGAGAACGGTGGAATTATCACATCTGGACCAGATGAACACAGATTAATCGGAAACAAACAGGAATGCTTGAAAGCATTACAATTCATTAAAACCAAGATTCCTGTAGTTGAAAAGCCTGTTTTTCCGCGTATTACGGAAGTTGTTCTTGAAAGAAATTTTGATATCAACTTGGGTAAAAAGATTTTGGCTGAAAATAATTTTGACGTGCAATTATCTGATAGCATGTATGCCTATCATATTAATTCCAAGGGGGTTAACAAGGCAAATGGATTCCTTGAAGTTATGAATATGTTCACAGCCACAAAGCAAGATGTTATTGCAATAGGCGATAGTGAAACAGATGTGCCGCTTTTTGGACTAGCTGACATAAGCGTGGCATTAGGCAATGCCACCGATTATGTAAAATCACATGCTACCATGACAGTTCCAGGACATGAAGGAGAAGGAATAATGGAAGCGCTTGAAAAGATTGAACTAAAACTTTTAGTAAAATAATACTATGACCCTAAGACTTCTTCTCGATGAAATTAGATTTAACATACAAAGAATCTTAGATGATCTAGGTTATCCAACGGTAGGATTTGATGTATCGGAAGCATCACACTCAGAATTCGGGGATGTAAGCTGTAATGTAGGATTTTTACTAGCAAAACCACTCAAAAAAAAGCCATCGGAGATAGCAGAGTCTATCGCAAATAAATACCAAAAATACAAAAGTGCATTCATAGCGGAAGTAAATGCCAACTCCTCAGGTTATCTTAACTTTATCGTAAACTATAGGGGATTCATTAAATCCGTTATGCAATCGTCCGTAAGACAAGATTATGGCAAGTTTGATCTTGGAAAAAATTCAAAGATTGTGGTGGAGCACACAAGTGTTAATCCAAACAAGGCATTGCACATAGGACATGTGAGAAACATCGTAATTGGAGATACAATGGCAAGAATTCTGAGCAAAGCCTGTTATGATGTCAGTATTTTAAACTATGTGGACGATTCTGGGCTTCAGGTGGCAGATATCATAGTTGGTTTCAGGTACGGTGGGTTTGCCAATGAACCTCCACAGAACCAGAAATTCGATCATTATTGTGGTGATGTTGTATATGTGAGCACCACTGAAAGATACGAGAAAGAACCAATTCTTGCAGAAAAAAGAACCATGGTTCTAAAAGAACTTGAAGAAGGAAACTCTGAGATTGCAAAATTTGGTGATATTATAACCCGAAGAGTTCTAGAAGAACAACTTAAGACATGTTGGCGACTTGGAGCTACATATGATTGTGTAAACTTTGAATCCCACATAGTTCGTTCCCGACTCTGGAAAACAGTTCTTGAGAAAATGAAATCTATGGAAATTATATATCTAGAAAACAAAGGCAAGAACGCTGGCTGCTGGGTAATAAAATCTGATTCGATAACAGAAGAAGATAAGGTATTGATTAGAAGTAATGGTATTGCTACCTATATTGCAAAAGATATTCCGTATGCTACGTGGAAGCTGGGTATCTTAGAAGATCCATTTTATTATAAACAATACATTGTTCAAAAAAATGACAGAATACTTTGGGAGACCACTCTTGAAAATACTGGAACAAAGCTAAATTTTACTGGTGACACAGTAATTACAGTTATTGATTCAAGGCAATCGAGATTACAAAAAATTATAACAAAAATAATACATGATTTTAAATCAGCGGAAAAATCATATGTACATCTTGGGTATGAATCGGTCACTTTGAGTTCAGATACTGCAAAAACTCTTAATCTTGAAACTGAAGGAAAATCTGTCCAGATGTCAGGTAGAAAGGGAATCTATGTTAACGCCGATTATGTTCTGGATGTACTTGGTGCAAGAACATATGACGAAGTAAAGAAGAGAAATCCAGAACTAGATGAACCGCTTCTTGTGGAAATAGCAGAACAAATTGCAGTTGGTGCTCTGCGATATGCCATGATAAAACAAGATCTTGATAAAATAATCACATTTGATATGACTGAGTCACTGAGTCTTGAAGGTGATACAGGGCCATACATACAGTACGCATATGCAAGATCCGTGAGAATTCTTGAAAAATCTGGCAAAGCGCCTGAATTTGATGTCTCTTTTGATGCTCTGAATACCATCTATGAGAGAAATCTAGTAAAAATAATTGGTAAATTCGACATACAAGTAGAAGACTCTGCAAAGAACTTATCTCCAAAGATAATTGCCCGATACTGTTATGATCTAGCAGTGTCTTTCAATTCATTCTACGAACACATCAAAGTTTTGGCTGCGGAATCTCCTGACATAATAAACGCGAGACTCTGTCTTGTATGGTCATTCAAAGAAACATTGGTCAAGGCACTTTCTTTACTGGGTATTGACGCACCGCATAGGATGTAACTCTAACCGAGAAATTTGGAAATACTATTATCCATATGGAATAAGGTCTAGTTGTGAAAAAAATAAAACAAAACAATAACGTACTGTTCTTCTTTGATGATTCGAAGAAATGGTTGATGAAAGTATCACGAAAACAGCAATTCCATACACATGTTGGAATTATTGATCATAAAAAAGTAATAGGTAAAGAATATGGTAGCTCAATCAAGACCAATAAAGGTAAGATAATCTATCTTTTAGAACCCACCGTATATGATTATGTTATGAAAAGTCAGCGCAGCACTCAGATAGTGTATCCAAAAGATCTGGGTTACATAGCTGCAAGAACAGGATTGCAAAGTGGGCAAACAATTGTTGAAATTGGGACTGGGAGTGGTTCACTTACTACTTTTCTTGCCAGTATAGTAAAACCACGTGGTCATGTGTATACATATGACGTGGATGAAAACTTCATGGCAATAGCAAGGAAAAACATCGAAAAGGCTGGAATTTCAAAACACGTCACAATGGAAAAGTTAGATATCAAAAACATCAAGAAAGTCCCACAAACGGATGTAGATATGGTGGTAGTAGATTTGGGGGATCCGTGGACCGTAGTTCCACAAGCAAGAAAGATGCTCAAAGGAAGTGGATACTTTGTAGCAATATGCCCTACTATGAACCAACTTGAAAAACTTGCATCGGCGTTACGCGAAAACGACTTTTTTGATATGGAGTTCACTGAACAGATTGTACGAACGATAGAGGCAAGGGAAGGAAAGACGCGTCACTCTTTCCGAGGTATTGGGCACACTACATATGTTGCATTTGCTCGTAAAGTTACTACAAAAGATAGAAAAATAACCTCAAGTATAGAATCTGACAATATGTCTGATGAAGGGTCTGACGAAGAACCTGCTGAAGACGAAGGTTTATCCAGTGTAAAAAAATAAGGCAATTGTTGTCCAAAATTCTACAGGCTACTGTTATCAAAAATTTTATCCCTCCACGAAAATCTTTGTCAAGAAAGGGAGAAAATGGAAAAGTGCTAGTTGTTGGAGGAGGTTATCTATATCACGGTGCTCCAATCCTTTCATCGCTAGCCGCACTTCGATCCGGAGCTGATCTAGTCTACACATGTGTACCTAAAACTCATGTGACGTCAACAAGAGCATATTCGCCAAATCTTATTGTAATTCCGCTGGTTGATGTAAAGCTTACAAGAGGCGCAGTTAGAAAGTTGGTTGGAATAATTCCAAAGGAACTTGATTCTGCGACTATCGGTATGGGACTTGGAATTCAAGATAGGGAAGCACTAAAGATGTTGGTAAAAGATCTACTTGACAGAACTGTTATGTTATCTCTTGACGCAAGTGCGCTTATACCTGAAATTCTTCCTGAAATTAAAGATAAAAAAGTTGTAATCACTCCTCATGCTGGCGAATTCAAAAGATTGTTCGGTGAACTTCCTCCGTATAATGTAAAACAAAGAATTACATTGGTACAAAAACATGCAAGAAATAATGGCATAACTGTGCTACTCAAGGGTCCAACTGATATTATTTCAGATGGAATACAAACATTCTTGAATCCAAAAAATTTGGCATCGATGACTGTGGGCGGTACAGGTGATGTTCTCTCTGGTATAGTAGCAGCAATGCTATCAAAGAACCGAAAACCTATAGAGGCTGCGTCTAGTGCTGTTTTTATAAATGGAAAAGCGGGTGTACTGGCACAAAAGAAAAATGGTTTGCATATCGTAGCAACAGATCTCTTAGATTTTATTCCGGTAGCAATGAAACCATTTGATCGAATAAAGTGATTTTGAATGCAAGAACAATATGTAGACAAAAACATGCCTGCGTTAATTTCAGACTTGCAGAAATTAATTCAACAACCAAGCGTCTCTGCAAAAAATCTGGGGTTGGAAGAATGTGCAAGACTAGTGGTTAGAATAATGGAGCAGTCTGGAATCAAAGCAGAAATACTAAGACTAGGTAGAGATGTTCCACCAGTAGTTTATGGAGAAGCCAAGTCAAAGAAAAAACCGCAAAAAACAATTCTATTTTATAATCATTATGATGTTCAACCCGAAGAGCCTCTTGAATTGTGGCACGATGAGCCATTTGGCGGCACGATAAGAGGTAACAAAATCTACGGCCGTGGTTCGGCTGACGATAAGGGTGAACTAATCACCAGAATTAAGGCAGTTGAGGCATTTATTAAAACAACTGGAGACGTACCGTGCAACATAAAATTTCTAGTTGAGGGCGAGGAAGAAATCGGGAGCGTGCATGTTGAGGCATATCTGAAAAGATATCAAAAGAGGTTATCATGCGATGGTGTAATCTGGGAATTTGGATACGTTGATGAAAAGAACAGGCCTATAATCAGTCTTGGTATGAAGGGTTTACTATATGTTGAACTTTCTGTACTAGAATCAATCCGTGACGCTCATTCTAGTCTGGCTGTATTAATTGAAAATCCAGCTTGGAGATTGATCGAAGCGTTAAAAACATTGCGTGACAAAAATGGCCTAATTCTCATTAAAGATTGGTACAGAGAAGTTGACAAGTTTACAAAAGAGGAACTTGATGTAATATCTCTTGAGAAATTTGATGAAAAGTCATTCAAAAAAGAATATGGTATAAAAAGACTTGTAGGAAATAAAAAAGGAATAGACATACAAAAGGCAATTGTAGGTGATCCTACTTGTAACATAGCGGGATTCTCATCTGGGTGGGAAGGACCTGGAGCAAAAACAGTTTTACCGTCAAAGGCATTAGTAAAAATTGACTTTAGACTCGTTCCAAAAATGGATCCTCTAAAACAACTATCTAGACTAAAGATGCATCTTAAAGACAATGGATTTGGTGATATCAAAGTACAACTGATTCATGGCGAAGCAGCTTCCAGAACTAAAACATCTGATCCATTTGTAAAGATTGTAAAAAAGGCAGCAGACGAATCTTTTGGAACCTCAATAACGAGCATTTCGTCTTCTGGGACAGGACCCATGTATTCATTTTCCAAAGTGCTCAAGGCTCCCTGTATTTCAATCGGTAGTACATATGTCTATGCAAGAATCCACTCACCTAATGAATTTGCGAGAATAGATCTGCTAAAAAAGACAACAAAATGTATGTGTAAAATAATAGAAAAATTCAGTGCCTAGCGATACTTGAGCCAGTTATTCTTTTGTATGCGGGTTGAGGAATATGATTTAGTAGCACAAGAATTCGGATCATAAGTGATTTAGAGAAAGGCCTTTATTGTGCTCATTTGGCAATCCAGTTATGGCTTTTATGTACATGCCAGGTGCTACAGCAGTTGGAATAACCTATGATGAAGGCATAGTGCTGGCAAGCGAAAGAAGGATAGCTTATGGAAATTTTGTGGTAAGTAAAAATACAAAGAAAACTTTCAAAATCACAGATTTTGTAGGTGCGTGCTGTGCAGGAATGGTCGCAGATATGCAGGTTTTGGCAATGCAGATGCGTGCACTGACAAAGATTAGAAAACTAGAGCTCAAAAGGGAGATTCCACCGAACTCTGTGGCTAAAATGATGTCATCTCTCATGTATGAAAGGCGATTCTATCCATTACTCACTCAGGTAATTGTTGGAGGTGTTGACGGTGAATCTGCAATTTATACGCTTGATCCGTTAGGTTCTGTTCTTCCAGATGATTATGCGGCAGTAGGAACAGGTGCAGAAATGGCATTGGGGGTATTGGATCAGGAATTCAAAAAAGGAATGAAGGAAAAAGATGCAGCAACACTTGCAATAAAGTCAATCAAGTCAGCTATAATGCGAGATTCCGCAAGCGGTGATGGTATCGATGTGTTGGTTATTGATAAAAATGGGACCAGAGAATACACCGAAAACTAACTATTTTTTTATCATTTTTGCAGATTCCCAATATTTGTCTGAGACATAATGTAGATTCTTGATCACTTCACCTTTTGTGATGTTGGGCATCTCATCACTGGGTATGAGGGATTTTCCTATTGCGAGAAATTTATTGTGAGCTTCCTCTACAATGCATATGACCTGATCCTTTTGAAAGTCAGTATATTTTTTGATTCCTGGGCGCATGACATTTGCTCCATTACATACAAACCTTATCGCACCTGCATCTACAGTGATTTTTGGAAATTTTTCAAGCAAGGTAGTTTCGGAAAGAAATGGAAGATATGTTTCACCATTTTTAATTGCCATGAATTTATCGCCTGTGATTATGGACGTTTCATCATCAATCTCGTATTTCACCAATGTTTTTATTTTTGGCAACTCTATTTTCCATTGGGATGAAATTATCTCTAGAATCTCACTGCTTTCACTTTTAGATAGTGGATGAGATTTCAAACTCTAGACATTTCCTGTTTGATATCTAACAAGTCACGCAATATGGAACTTGCAGTCTCCATGCCACCAGCACCTCGCCCAATTATGGTTTGCTGTCCTGAATGTTCTGAATTAAATGTAATTGCATTTAGTGTCCCATTGACACAAAGTGGATCCTCCACCTGTATTTCTCTTGGTGATACCTCTAGGTCTCTATTGCATGATGCAATTAATTTGACTGCGGCATGATTAGCAACTGCCTTCTTAATATCTGAAATTGACACATCTCTAATACCTATTCGCTTGATGTCTTTGATGGTCACCTTCATATCCATTATCCAGTTTGCTAGTATTACAAGCTTGGCAGCCGCATCAAAGCCGTCAATATCCAATGACTCATCAGCCTCCACATATCCTTTCTTCTTTGCGTCCGCAAGCGCTATCTTAAACGTCATGCCGTCAGCCATGTTTGTAAGAATGTAATTTGTTGTACCGTTTAGAATGCCTTGAAAAGAAACTATTCTTTCTCCTCTGAGGCTATTTTTTGCATAGTCTAGTATGGGAGTTCCTCCTCCAACAGTTCCGCTAAATTTTAATTGTACCTGATTGTATGTAGCCAATTCTATCAATGATGGGAAAGCAAGCGCCAGCGGACCCTTATTTACTGTGATGATATGAAGGCCTTTTTTCATCGCAGTCACTATGTGCGACATGCCAGGTTCTGCATCCTTGTAATTACTCGGGGTAGTCTCAATTAAAACTTCAGCCTCCATTCCATTTATAATATCCATTCCATTTGCTTCTTTTTCCTTGTTGTGATACTTTCGTATGTTTCCGTATTTTTTCTTGACTTTTAGTAACCTGTTTAGATCAATGCCAGCAGAAGAAACAGCAGATCCTTTACGATCAAACACACCGACAATTCTAGGCTTTAATCCATGTTTTGCGTAAAGATCTTCAGATCTTGAAAGAAGAAGCTTTGCAAAACTTTGTCCTACTACACCAAAACCACACAATATTATACGCAACATTCACAAGACACATGTTGGGATTAATTAAGATTCATCAATTCTGAGATTCCTTTATTAAAGCTTGAAAAACTTTGGATACTGTGAAATCTAAAAAATATGCCTACATTGGAATCGCGACAGCTAGTATTGTAGTTGTAGTTGTGTTTTTCACTCAATTCAATATAATGCAGACAGGATCAAATGTACAATCAGGAATATCTGCATATACTTTGGATTTCACTTACGCTGAAGTAAATTCAAATTTGAAAAGTTCCCTGATAGAGCAGCACATAAACATGTCAAAACCTTTGGAGTTTAGTACTCCATCGGATATTCGTCAGTATTGTAATTTTCTTTCTAACCAGACAAAACAATCTATGATTGAACATTGTACTTCAACAGAACTGAAAGACGAACATAATAATTTTCTTGGAAATATTAACATGGTGGGGTCCTCTCTATCTCCAGTATTGGTGATTGCGGCAGCACAATCCGATCCGATATTTAGTAACTATAATGACATAAAAATTCTATTTGGAGATGTTGTCAATGAAACCATATGTCAATGCTGGGCTAAGGAAAAACCGGGAGGATACTCTACATTATCCGATATGATGAACGCACTTCGTGACTTTCATTTAAAAGGAAAAGAGCCTAATAGCACCACTCGCGGTATACCATTAAGCGGAAAACACTTTGAAATAGAATTGACTACAAACAATCAAGGCTATCTTTGGAAATTACTTATAGCCAAGTAATATGTCTATACTCAGGTTCATTAAGCTTGACGTGCTCACTTAACCTACGGAAATTTCAATTTGGTGTTAGCATTGCTTGAATATCTATGGCTAATACCGCTTGGTTTTGTTGCTGGTATAATAGGATCAATGATCGGTCTTGGTGGAGGATTTATTATTGTCCCAGCCTTGACTTTTGCTGGATTTCAGCCTACTCTTGCGGCAAGCGATAGCCTCTTTGCTGCATTTTGTAACGCCGTAGCGTCAACACTATCTTATGCTAGGCAAAAACGAATTGTATATTCTCTAGGACTAAAACTGGCATTGCTTTCCATTCCGGGGACAGTACTTGGGGCCTATATCTCTGACGAAATATCAGCATCTACATTCAAGTTATTGTTTGGTATGGTGTTAGTTGCTTCCAGTGTCTACATTTACTCTAGAAGAAAGATGGAACCTAAAGAACATAATCTCTCAAAACAGCTTGTAATACTCATAATAGGAGCTAGCTTCTTTGCAGGTATAATTTCAAGCCTATTTGGAATTGGGGGAGGCACCGTCTTTGTTCCTCTCATGATCGTGGCAATAGGGCTGTCCATGAAACTAGCTGCACCCACATCGCAATTCATATTGATGTTTGCAGCAGCATCGGGAATGATCGTTCATTCTCTATTGGGACATCCTGACTATGCTCAAGCTGGTTTATTGTCAATAGGTGCATTTGCTGGAGGAATTGCTGGAAGCAAAATATCATTAAGAGTAGACGAAAGAAAACTAAAGATATTTGTCACGCTAGTACTTGTTATAACATCGATCAAACTTTTTATGGATGCTTTTAATATCTCAGTTAAAATACCGTGACGACAATATGGAAAATTCTTACTAGATGTTTTCATTTATTTTTGGGATGGTGGTTCCTTTCTAATTTGGTAAAGGTTTCTTTTAGATAAAAGAACAAGATCATTATCATCTTTTGTTCCCTCAAAATCAATTGATAGTAGACCAAATTCATCATTAAGATCGCGCTTGCCAACTATCTTAAATTTGATTCTTAATTTTTCATCTGTATGGAGAGGCTTGAGAAATCTAGTTTGTCTGTTATTCCAATCTAGATCTCCGTCTATGCCGTAGAAAATCAAAAGATTCCCGTACATTTCTTCAAGCCTTGTAAACTCACCTTCTATTCTTGATAATATGGCCCTGCCGGAAACCATTTCGCTATGCTGGTGTGAGAGTCCTCTCTTTTCATAAATTATGTTTTTTATTCCAGAAAAGGAAAGATATTTGTCAAGATCCTCGGGGGAAATCTTACATTCTGAAAAAAACTCATCTCCAACTTTGAATTCAGAGAATTTTTTCATTGAGATCTTGTTTCATCAGGATAGTAAATCACTTCTGAGTTTGTAACTGCTTTTTCAGATTTGAAGAAATTCACTGCATTTAGGATTTTTGAGTTGTCTGACTCGATACCGTCCACGCTTCCGGGGAGAATCAACTGTATTCTGATTCTTGACTTGAGAACATCGCTTAGTTCTTGATTAATCGTCGTAACAAAAGGTCTTAGTGCTCCTCGAAATATCTCTATCTGTGTTCTGTCTCTGCCTGTTGTCTTGCTACCAGATGGCATATCTGGACCGATTATTATTATGTGTCCTTCCTTTTCCTTGAAAAGAGGAGGATTTTTTGCTCCACCTGGAACAAATCTGTTAAGGACTTCTTGTAGGACGAGGGCTGGGGTGTCTATGAATTTGTCTACCAGCATGTCCCATTGCTGCCTTGACAACTCTGTAATCTTTGGGATTTGAGGTAATTTACCAGTTACATAAATCACTACATTAATCGGTCCTATCTTTTGGGTGGCAGTGTTTAGCATTCTTCTCATGTTTTCTTGGCTGTTGATATCCATGACATGAGAATGGAACTTGGATAATTGTTCTTCAGCATGTTTGATACTTGTCTTTGAAATCAAAATTACTGTTTTTCCTCCATTACTCTCGATATTTTGTGCAAGATATTCAACTCTTGATACATCTGATTCTTCTGTGGTATCTACTACAAACAAAACCACTTCTGAGTTATACTCTGGCTTGGTTTCTGGTATTGAGCAAGCTATGTGAGGTTTAACGGGGTAGAATACTCTGTCTCCGGGAATTACTTTGCCATTTAGAATTTTTGATATATTTTCATCGCATAGCATAAGAACAATTTCGGCTACTTGTTGCTGTGACAAGAACTGTTCGTCTGCAATCATCTTGCTAGTGTTGGTTTGAATCTTTTCTGCAATCTGTTGTATCTTGGTCAAAAGAGAAGTAACAGTACTGTAAAGTTTTTGAATTTCTGGTTCAGACGTTATTGATTTTGTCTTTGCTATTTTGGATACTGCTTGCTTCACTCCATTCTTTACTGTGTTCTCATCCTCACCTAGTAATGGAATGATATCGTTATTGACTGACTCTACTTCTTCTGAGGTTAGATTTTCAAAACCACTGACTCGCATAAACTCTGCCGCTGCTTTTGGATAGACCGTTTTGTATATTCTGTCAGAATGAACTGGTCCTGGATTAGTAGCAATTGATATTATTCCTTTATCTGTAAGATCCCATGACATTGCCTCTGCAAGTCTATTCTTTGCTCCTTGAGATGCCGTGTATGGACTTCTAAATCTGTATGGTCTCTGTTCAAATGGACGTTCTTCCGTAAAGAAAGTGGATATTGTTATAATCTTACATCCTGATTTCATGGCTTTGATTGCCTGTGCTGAAGTCCAGAAGGTACCGGTGAGATGAATGCCAACCGTACTCTTAAAATCATTCATTGGTGAATTTGAAAAACATGTTACTGGACCTGAAACCCCCGCATTATTTACTAAAATATCCACGGTTCCATGGGATTTCTTCAAATCTTCAAACATTTGAGAAACTCCTACCTCATCACTAACGTCAATACCTGGGAAAATTTTCACAAATGCGCCGCTTTTAACTTTGTCAATTATGGTTTGTAATTCTTTTGCAGCTTCTTCGAGCGGCTCCTTTCTTCTTCCTAAAATAACTATGCTTGCACCGTTTTCGGCAAACTTGATCGCTATCGCTTTTCCGATTCCAGTGCCACTACCAGTGATAACTGCCAGCTTATCTTGAAACTTTAACATTAACAAAATTTGGCGCCTTTTGGACTATTTATTCGATTGTGCCGTGTGATTTGTGTGATTCCTTGATATTTTTACGAATGTTACAGTTTTCTACCTATAAACGGCGGATCTAATATGGTATTATGTTTGTATCAAAATCATCATTGAATTGAATGAAAATTCATCAAAAAGTATTTACTCAAATCCACATGCCGCCCAAGCCACCATAACCAAAGCCACCATAGCCCATACCATACATCCCCATCCCTCCACCACCGAGCATTCCCATCATGAGTAGGTTTGATGATAAACCTGACTGATCTTGAGACTGGTGTAACTGCTGATGTTGCTTTAACTCTTCATCTGATTTGAAGAGCAATCCATCTAGGTGACATATCTTCAATGAAGGATCTATCTTGCTGACTATTTGCTCCCATATTTTCTCCTCAAACTTGTGGGCAGAATGCAGATCGGCTGCAGTAGCTATGCCTAGCGTAGCAACACCTTCTATGGCTGGAATGGCTAGATCTCGTCCCCAAATGCCAGCGTGTAATTGAACTTCAAATTTCCCCTTTGTACCTGCCACTATGACATCCACATCTCTTACTCTTCCCATTACTATTCTTTCAATGTTTGATTTTCTTGCATGCATATCTAATAATCCATCTTTTGGATCCTCTGCAACGATCTTGAATCCTTGAGATTGCAGAATCTCTTTGATATGTGAATAAACATCCTTAGGATCTATATCTTTTTCAACGAATCCATGTTTTCGCATTTCTTCTCTAGATGACAGCGATCTTCTTCCAACTAATAAGTCTGGTGATCATTCTCATCGTTCCGTGTCCTAGATGTCATAAAGAGGCGGTTCTGCTAACTTATCGAGACCTGTCATTACAATCATTTCCCGATTATCAACTTGCTTCCATCTACTCCGAGGATTAGTGGCTGCAAGTTATCCACATTCCCCTTCATCGCTTCACCTGAAATCCCTCCAGGATGGCAAAACCTACTCCACCCCTTGTGCGCAATGTTCATGGACGCAACGACGTCGCGGTCCATTGATCTGCCACAATTAATGCACAATAATTTACGTCTGTGAAACCTGTCCTCTTGGAGTCTATCTCCGCATATTGAATAGAGTCTTAATGTGTAATATTTATTTGTGGGTCAGATTCAACTTGACGTATGCACGATTCCGAACCTGATACATTTGAGCAAAAAAACAAGCAAAAAGAATACTGTGAACTGTTAGAAAAAATTGGGATAAACGCAGAACCAAAGCAATTTGAAACTGACGAAGTTGAAAAAAGCGATTATTATTCAAAGTACTTCTCACATTCTCC
The DNA here is from genome assembly GCA_027315065.1 of Nitrososphaerota archaeon. Taxonomy (GTDB): domain Archaea; phylum Thermoproteota; class Nitrososphaeria; order Nitrososphaerales; family Nitrosopumilaceae; genus Nitrosotalea. The sequence continues at coordinate 41,158 of DAHUYT010000004.1, forward strand.
TGTCATGGTTACAAATCATGGTTGTATAGATCTCAAAGACAGTAACATCGACGTTATTCAAATAATCCAGAAGGGTTAAAATGTTACAAGATCTAAATCCATTACCCTGGGGAGCACAGGATAGATTTCAAGCACACTTTATTGTCAAAACTCAAAATCAACTTGACACTGATGATCTTCTTGCCAAAACAAAACTAAATACCAAAGGGCACTTTTCTACAAAGAAAGTATTGGGAGTAGAATGGATTGGAGGAGAACTTGCCGCCTCTCTAAATTCTGACGAGGAACTCAAAAACATGATTCTGAAGCTTCCATATCGGGATGCGTTAATTTGGGTAGAGCCAACCAAGAAAGGAATCCGGATTCACGGTAAATGGAAAAGTAGCCAGGAATTGGGGATTACAAAAGAACTATTTGAGATCTATGACAGAATAGCTGCTCATATAAAAAAACACCTCTAAGCTTTCCACCAATCAAGTGCTAGACAATCAATCTTATTTCCTTTTGGAATTGCAAGGATGAATTGTTTTCGAACAGTTGTGGCCAGCCTTCCTGCTAAAACAACTTCTGTTGCAGATATTGTATCTGTGGAATTGTAAACCTGTATCAAATATGGTGCATGATCTATACCTGGACCTTTTTGATAAACTGCAAAATCACAACCAAATTTGATTCCAGGATTTACAATATATCCTTTATCTCTGAAATCTTTGTAGATCTGATATTTCTTGTCGAAGTTGTGGTGTTCGCGTCTACATATTTCCAGCATTTCGTTTAAAGCAACTTTTTTTTTAGCCTGATATATATTCAATTTTGATTTTTCCAGAAGATAATATCCTTCTATGAGATCCAAAATCAATGGTACACTAATCTCCTCAGGTTTTGGTTTTGTAATTCCTATTGGTTTTCCATAATATCCATTGATAAACAATGACTTTGATTCTTCCAGATTCCATATTATTATTCTATTCTCGATTAATTCTCCTTCCAAGTATCTCTTTCACTAATGAGGTAATTGATTTTAGTGTTTACAAAACGTTAGTAAAAAAAGAAGATGATTTTACTATTTTATAGGCTAAGCGCTAGCAGAATGAACGAATCTGATACCTGAAGGCATTTGTCCGACATTTCCTCTATGCCTTCCACCACATCTTTTAGAAGCATTAGTTCCTTTGTAGTTGTGACCTCATCTAAGACCTTTATGGTTAATGAGCGATATTTTTCGTCTACCATTCTTTCCATCTTTTGTGCTTCATGTGCAAGATCGATTGCAACTGTAGCGTTACCGCCCATTGCACGAACAATTTCGTTTATCTTGTAAATCTGGTCTACTGCCTGCTCAATCAATTCGGATAGATCTTTCTCTATTTTTTCCTTCTTTAGTGTGGCTCCCTTTATGTTTGATAACTTGAAGGCTATGCCTGTAATGTAGCCAGCTATCTCATCCATTGTGTATGCTGTATTTAACAGATTTTCCCGGTTCATCATAAGTCCTCCCACATCTGCTATTTCGCGAGTTATTTTCCTGCGCAAAGCCTCCACTTCATCCTCTGTATTTTTTATTCTCTCAAGAACCTGTTTTACCTCTGCCTTGTCAGCCTTGATTATTAACTCTGGAAGTGATGAAAGGTCCCTCACTGCGTTAAGGATCCTGTTTATTTCATCCTGTAAAACGGCAAGTGCCTTTCTCTTTGCCTGAACTTCAAGTTCTCCGCTATACATCTAGACGTTTAGTTCTATGCCAGCAGCTAATAATCCTTACGTAGAGAGCTTTTGATCAAATTAACCTTTGTTCAACTGTCTTTCATCTTGCACTACTTTCTTTTGGCTATTGTACATGGTAATAATCTCGCTCACAGAAGTAGAGTTTTCTGGAGTTTTTTCAAACCTGATCTTTCCAGTAAATTTAGGAAAGCGCAAGGCAAGACCACTACCCTTTCGTATCTTGTCTAAAGCTGCCTTATGAATGGGGCTCAATGTGATCTCAGAAGCCACTACTTCGATCACAACTTCTGGCTCGAACCATACGTCTGCTTCAAGCCCACTGTCAACTCTGGGATCTTTCTTGATCCTGATTTTATCTGATAATATCTGATAAAATTGATCCAAACTTTCATCTGTAAATCCGGTTCCGACTTTACAGATACTGGGATAATTATCTACTTCATCGTCATATATTGACAAGAGTAATGCGCCATATCGGCCAGTTCTCCGGCCACGACCATAAAATGCACCTACTACAACCAAATCTAGAGAATCGCCTAACTCATTTCTATATTCGCGTTTTAGCTTGAGCCAATTACTTGCCCTGGCACCAGCTCTGTATGGTGAATCCAGATGTTTGAGCATGAGTCCCTCGCAACCAGAGTTAATGGCGTTTTCCAGAAAATCTTCAACCTCGTCATTTGTTTTGACTAACATCATGGGTATAACTTTAACAAACAAATCTTCGTTTACAATATTTTCAAGCATACGTCGTCGTTCCTTGTATGGTGTATCTAAACAGCTTTTACCATCCACAAATATTATGTCAAAGAAATTGACTGTTATGGGATATTCTTGCACAGCCTTTACTATGTTGTATTTCCTTCTTCGATGCATAAGCTCTTGAAAAGGTAAAAACTCTCCCGTGTCTTCATTTATCGCTACTATTTCCGCCTCCAATATCACTTCGTCAGCATTTAATGATTTTCCAATCTTCTCCACAATATCAGGATAATAATTGGTAATGTTCTCAAGACTCCTAGAATAAAGAACGATCTTGTCTTTTTGCATATGGAGTTGAACCCGTTCACCATCAAGTTTGTATTCTGCAGCAAACTCCGCCTCTATTTTCTCGCGAGCCTCCTGTGCACTCTTTACTCTTTCAGCAAGCATGGGACGAATTGGACTGAAAACCGATACTTGGAAACCCCTCAGCGAATTAATTCCGTCTTTTGCAACGGCTTCTGCAACCCTACCCAAATCACTACAAACATTGTACGCATGTTCTAATAGATGTCTATTCTCTTTTGAACCTGTAAATGCAATAGACAACGCATCAAGAATGGTATAATCGGCTACTCCTAATCGCAGATTGGCAGTAATTATTTTTACGATGAATCTTCCTTCTGTAGGACTAGCGTCATTTAATAGACTAGAGATATATTTCATTTTCATGTTTTGAGATTTATTTCCCCTTAGTGACGATATCTTGAATAAAGTGTCATAAACCCTCTCTACGGTAATATCTTCCTTGAGAAAAGTTGTTTGTGTTTTTTGCTCCAATATGTTGGCAGTAGCCTGTCCAAAATCCCCGACTTTTTTGTACTCATGTTCTATCTTCGATGCTGGAACTCCTGTGGATTTTGACAGTGCCACAATTACAGTTTTTTCAGCAACTCCAATTTCCACTCCTTCATGTTCAGGTCTCAATTTACCTTGAAGCAAATATGTCACCTTTGAAATTATTTCAGATGGGGTGATCTTAAATAAATCCACTAAATGTTGAGTCAACTCCAGTCGTTTAGTAGTGCCGCCCATGTATCCCAGAGTATCAGCTACCACTGAAAACTTCATTGAATATTTCTACAAACTGTAGGATAAAAGGTTGAGTTATTTTATGTGTAAATGTGTCTTGATTTTTAATCGTATTTCAGGAGTTCTTTTCAAAATGATGCTGTGAAAGTCTGAGGACTCTTCAAAATCTAAATATCTCTTGTTCCTCTGTAGAAATCCATCAAAGAAAACCCCACAGATATATCCAATATAAATTCCATATGCAAAGTCTTCAAGGTTAGATGCTATGTCTAAGGACTTGGATTCAGCCAAAACCATTTTGGGATAATCCAACGCATATGTTATAATGTCGTTGAGATTTTTTTCCTCGATCACATCTATGCCCATATGAGTGCCCAAATTTAGCTTGTATTTAGAACTTTTGGAATTTAGGGTGAGGTCTCTAGATTATCAGGAATAGAAATTCTCGTTCGTTTATAAATAGGAAATAGAAATCTCGATTATGGGTGGAGCAAAGAAAAAGTCCCCGGCACAAGCAGAAAAGTCTCAGACTTCTGAAGCCGCGAAGAAAGATGGTTCAAAAAAAGACAAGAAAGAACAGAAACAAAGAACAAACGTTTCTGTAATAATAGATGAAGGGCAGGCTATGAATTTTATAAAAAGTTCTAAGGTCTTCACCGTACAAGAACTGTCTAGACAAACAAATGTCAAGGTGTCGGCAGCAAACACGTATCTGCTAAACTTGTTAAAACAGGGATCAATAAAGAGAATAGGCGGATATAGTGGACATCATATCTATGTGCCGTCCTGAGATATAGAAAATATATCGCCCGGTTTAATTTCTCTTAATGCTTCCAAGTTTGATGTTATTTTGCCAATGAGTGTCATAAGTTTGGTGGAAGTGACATCTTCTAAAAAGAAACAAATTGAACCATTCGATGCCATAAATCCCACGTCGCCCTTTTTGAATTGCGTTCTGAGTTTTTCGCCACCTGTCGTAAGAGACGTATCCATGAATGCAATGGAATTGCCAATCATGTGTGAATTACCCTCTAGTGGTAATGCTCTTAGTATGGAACCAACAGTTTTTGACGCCAGGTGACGTTTTAACTCAAATCTAATCTGTGCCTTTCCTCTCAATGCTAGTGTTAGATCAATCCTGGATACTGATCCGGCACTCATTTTTGAACGAGAGTATTATGAAATATATAACGTTTCTTACCGTTTTATCTTAATGTCTGAGGAACCTGAGGAAGTTAGTGTAGATACTGAAGAGGTTCCAACAGAGGAAGAGCCTGTAGAATCCATTTTACCACGAGAGGCAGAATCCGTAGAAGTTGTACCTGATGATGGCGAAGAAAAGCCAGTAATTAAGAGAGGGAAAAAGGAACTTTCACCAGAAGAACTTGCAGAACAAGAAAGACTGCAAAAAATCATTGCTGCAAGAGAAATTATTGAGGTAGATCCAATACATATTTCAATAGAATATGAAACTGTGGGGAAAGGTAAAATTATGATTGGTCCTCCTACACTTACACGCTTTGAAAAAGCTAGAATTCTTGGAGCAAGAGCATTACAACTTTCTCTCGGTGCGCCGCCATTCATTCCGGTGCCTAAAGAGGTCGCAACATCACTTGATTTAGCTTACAATGAGCTGGAAAAACGAGTTATTCCAATTACAATAAGGCGTGTATTACCAAATGGTGATTTTCAGAATATACCAATTGATCTCTTCGATTAATGGATGATTTGTCGATAAGATTTTAATAGAATGTATAATTTGGTTTTTAGTAGATCTTGTTGAGTGGAATCGAGGAAAATATGCAACTAAATGACATGCCATCCTGCTCAAAAGATGGAAAATTGATCACAATTAATCAACAACCCATAATGGAATGTGCTCTTGATATTTTAACAGAATTGATAAAATATGGTACTGTGACTCTCAAGGCTAGGGGGGATTCAATCCCTACTGCTGTGGCTGTGGCAAACGTGATAACTGAAAACATGGTTAAAGGTAATTCTAAGATATCTGATATCGTAGTAGATAGCGAGAACCATGAAAATCAAGGTCCACTTGTATCAATAATTGAAATAACTATAACCAAAACAAATTAAAAATTACTTCTTGGACCTTGGAGGAGCATGTTTTCACATTCCTTGCATATTGCCTCGTCTATGTTTGATTCCAGCTTGTGATGTATGTCACAGATCAAAAGGCTTGATTTTATGTAATTGCAGAGGCCTATGAATTTTGAAAGACTAGAAGGTGTATATGCCATGTTAGACGCTAAATTGTTACAAATATCCCTTATCATGTTTGATACCTCTTTAACTGCAAGGAGCTTGTGAATGAGTTCGGGATCACCTCTAGTTCCTCTAACATAATTACTAATTGCAGCTTGGGTCACTCCCAACATCTTTGAAACCTCCTCTTCACGTATTTTGTGATCCTCTATGAGTTTTTTAGCCAAGATGGCTCTCAATGCAGGAATTAGTGTCTTTGTTTCAATTTCGGCGGGCAAAAGCATATGGTTTTTTTCTTTGTAAAATATTTAAAGCTAATCTTTATCGCCATGATGACTTATTTGAGAGATTACTTGAGATCAATTAATTGCAAGATATTTGTTCAAGACTTCAGTCGCTTGTATTTGATGCTGTTATGAGATGTAAATCTGAAAGCATTTCTCTATCGGGCGGTCTTGATTCGTCAATTCTTGCATCTTGTCTTGATGCCAAAACAATCCAGGCATATGTTATGGTGGCAGCAGATTTTCCATCAACAGACTTGGTGAATGCTCAACTGGTTGCTAAGTTAAATAACCTGAAACTAACTGTAATTTCTGCATCTGTTGATGAATTATTACAAGCGATTGAGCACACAATCAAAATTCTTCGTGTTTTCAATCCGATCGAAATCCGAAATAGCATTGTACTTTATCTTACAATGGAAAATGCAAAGCATGACGGCTTCAAGTCTATTATGACAGGTGATGGGGCAGATGAGCTTTTTGCAGGCTATCACTTCTTTCAAAGAATGTCGCAACATGAACTGCAAAAAGATCTTGAACGAATATGGAAAATAATGCATTTTCCGTCTGTGCCAATATCAGGAGCTCTAGGAATGTCCCTTCTGACACCATTTCTTGATAAAAAAATTGTAGAATATGCAAAATCAATACCGCCAGAACTCAAGGTTCATGAAGAAAACGGAAAAAAATATGGTAAATGGATTCTAAGAAAAACATTTGACAACATGTTACCACGATCAATTATATGGAGAGATAAAGATGCAATGCAAGATGGCTCAGGCACAAATGGACTGACCCATTTTTTTAATAGTCTAATATCAGATTCAGTCTTTTCGGAAAAGATTAAAAATTATCTAAAAGAAGAACAAATCGAGTTATTATCAAAAGAAGCACTATATTATTACGAGATCTATCGGAGATACTATGACTATCCTATTAGGCTTGGATCGTCAAAAAACAGATGTCGATACTGTAATCATCCTATTGAGGAGGATTCACATTTTTGCCGAATGTGCGGGGCCTTTCCTGTCTAATCCTTTTTCCACTTGTTAGGTTTTCTTACAAAAATTCTCTTACAACCATGACAACAAAAGTAATATTTTTTTCCTTTATATTCATGTTCAAGAGCAAGCTTCTCATCAAGCTCTATCCCGCAGACTGGATCTACTGGCATGTTTTGGTTCTTCTGTCGTTTGTATTTAAAACTTACACAATTACGATGACAATTCATTAACAAGATCAGAAAATTCTTTCTCACTTAAAACAGGAATTTTTGTTAATTCTAAATTCTCGTCTACATGAGAAAGAGATTTTTGTCCTACCAATGGTGCTATGACACCAGGTGTGGACCTGACAAATTGAATTGCTCTATGAGATGACCGTGTTAATTCCCCAAATTCAGGTAAGATTTTTGGACCTAGTAATTTTGACTGCATGAGGGGAACACTTGTGAAAACTCCCATTCCAAGTTTGGCTGCCGCCTCAAAAATATTGAATGTCATGTCATCCTGTATCTGATTCCTCATGGTCAGAGCTTGATCTAAATGCATGTTATACGGAAGTTGTATGAACTTGAATCCATTTTCAGAACCTCCGACATCTCTAGCTATTTTGGCAATCTCAAAAATAGAGAGATATTGTGAATGCCCCTGTGGTACTCTAAAACAATCCCATGTGGCCATTCCATAGTATCTTATTGTTCCAGACTTTCTTTGATCTTCGTAAAACTTGAACACCTCTCCAAGTCTTCTCATGAATTCATCCTTTGTCATGTCATGGAGTTGTCCTTCAGCAGCATTGTGCAAATACATCAAGTCAATGCACTCTAGTCCTAAGTTACTGAGACTTCTGTTTAATTGATCTTGAAGATATGGTAGTGTCATGCAATGGTATCCAGAAGATATATCTCCAGATTTGATTATGCCAGGTTTTACAAGGGTATTTTGAATATTCTGCCAAAAATCTTCTTTCACGTCACCATCATTTGTTATGTAACCATTTTTTGTACTTACAAATAGTTGATCTCTTCTTATCTTGTTTTTTTCAATTAGTTGAGTGATTGCTTTGCCTATTGATCTTTCTGCTTTCTGTGCCCTATAGTTGATGGCGGTATCTATTACATTTATCCCCAAGGTAGTTGATTTTATCACCGCATCCCTGACTAGCATGTCAGTCGCGTCGTCTGGATTTCCAAGATACGTACCTATCCCAATAGATGATAACGTTAATCCATCAAATTGTTTGAAGTGATTTTTTGCAACATTTGGATGATTATCTGCAAACTTGGCAGTTCCTTCTGATGTGGCATGCCCGGTTATCACAAAATGGCTTTAGTCATGGTTGATTTAACTCTACTGAACAATTTTCATTATGTGATCTACAATAAAGCTTACGACAAGTAAAACCCCCGTAATTCTGCTATATGACACAAAGTTTTTCATTATTGGAACAAATTCTTCTACCTTATCAAATTTTTGTTTCAAGGACATACCAGATTTTATTACAATGGGTATGGTGACAAATGTGATAAGAGATATGATTGGGAAGAAATGTAATGCGACAGCAGTTATGATTACTCCATATGATATAGCTGGGAAAACCCATATGCTAGCAGCAGCTTTTGCTCTTCCAAGTAATATGACAAGTGTTCTTCTTCCATGTGACTTGTCTGCATCATGATCTGGGAATGAATTTACAAAGAGAACAGTTGATGATAAAACCCCCGAGATTATGCCGGCAAGTATGGGCTCAACGGTTATTTGGGAGACCTGTACAAAATATGTTCCAAGTACTATCATGGTACCCTTGATGGCAACAAAGACTTCGCCTAGGCCTGAATCGACTATTCTTGTAGAATAAAAATAGATCGAAATAATTGCAAATCCCAAAATTACTGCAATAGTTATGCCTCTCTCAAATACAAAATATGTCCCAATTAATGCACCACAAACCAACAGAATGACTCCTGCACGGTAGACTTTTGATGGATCGAGTAACCCTTCTGGTAAAACCCCAGTACCACCGCTGAATTTGGTTCTCTTAGTTTCAATATCTATTTTTCTTTTATAATCCCAGTAGTCATTGAGTAAGTCTACACTTGCATGTAATGCTATGACACCTCCAAATGTTAACAATGCAAATTCTAGGTTGATAGTTGTATTTTGCCACCAATTTATCGCCAGACCAAGAAAAACCGAGATTATTGACGCAAGTAGAAATTTGATTCGAACTATACGTAACCAAGATGACAGCATTATGTAATATTCAGGTATGGTCTATTTCGGTATATTGTCTATACTGAAGAGAGTCTGATTACCTCAATTTTTCCAAGTCTACACTTTCTACTGGTTTTCTACCATTGAAGCCTTCGTCCTTTCCATGCCAGAACTTGATCTCAGTCTCACCTTCTTTCCAACAAAGCCATATTTCTTCATTAAATCGAAGTGACGGGAAATCTAATAATCCGTCATCTATGCTTTTTATGGTTACACCAGTATTTTCTATGTCTTCTATTGCTTTGTAAAAATTCGATACTACAGTATTGAGTTCTTGCTTCTTGATGATATATTCTTTGAAACCGTCCCTGTATCTGGAATCTGATTCCATCTCTGTTTGTATTCTTATGACTGCATTTTTCAAATTTACCAGATCTTTAAACCTTTTAACCATGGAAGGTAGCATCGCATTTGCCTCTTTTAGAGTGAAATGAGAAAACATTACAAAACTGGCATGACGACCTAGTTAAAAGTATTAAGTATCATTCAATGATGATATTAATTCCGCAATCATTCTTGATGCCAAGTGTGATGTTCTATCCTTGATGTCATAACTTGGGCACACTTCCATGATGTCAAGCCCTACAATATTGCCCTTACTTGCTATTGATTTGAGAATATATGATACCTCGAGATTTCCAAGTCCTAGTGGAACAGGAACTGAGACTCCTGGTGCATAAGCAGGATCTATTGCATCCATATCTACTGAAACATACACGCTTTTCCCAATCTTATCTAGTATGGTGTCGCTAATTTTTACTATACCGTTTCTAAGTATGTCAAGGGGGGTTATCACTGACAAATTGTATTTTTTGATGTTGTCCATCTCTTCTTGTTCGGGAGTTCTTATCCCTATCTGGACACTTGATTTTATATCTATGTAGGGTAATATATCGTGCAAGACTGAACCATAATATCCACTAGACGAGCTAATAAAATCAGGGTGAGCGTCAAAATAAACTAGGGATATGGGTCCATACTTTTTGGATAGTGATTTAATGATCTCTGTAGAAATAGAATGATCTCCACCTATAGTTATCGGAATTTTTGATTTTGAAATTATCTTGCCTATTGCGTCATTAACTTCAGTCTTTAGTATGTTCCCATAATCGTAGACCTTTTTGTTTATCCCTCCAAGTGGGAATCCGGCAGAAGTTTGGTTGTCTCTCTTGTAGGTATCTCTTATGTTGGAAATCTCTCTTATCCTGTGAGGCGCTTCCGAAGTACCTTTACGTAGTGAATGAGATTTTGATTCGTCAGGAACTCCTAAAATAACAACATTTGATTCGTCAAAGTTCTCAGTGTTTGCCCAACATATCTTCATCCTTATACTCATAATTTGTAATTATAAAAAATTGACTAGTGAACATACAAGTATAACGATACAACACCGGCTAGATCTGATAAGATATGTCTCCAACTTGTAATCTTTGGGTTCTTCCCTTACTTGAAACCAATAATGCTCCATCATCATCTATTCCCAGAACTCTTCCTTTTATTTCTCCGTTGGGTGATGATATGCTGACATTTTTCCCAATTGTCGAGGATCTTTTTTCCCACTCGTTTTTGATTCCATGAAGTTTGTTTGCGACTAGTTTGTCGTATAGTTGCTCAAATTCATACAGGAATGTTTGAAGCAGTAGTACGGGGCGTGACTCTTCTTTCTTGCCTACCAGTGTTGTCACCCCATAAAAATTCTCCGAACTCTTGACAATCTTAGTTATCTTGCTAGGCTGAATCTTGAAATTTATTCCAACGCCAATTATCAAGTAATCTATCTGATTAGATTCGATGGATGCATCAACTAGTATTCCAGCTACCTTCTTATCGTCCAAAGTAAGATCATTTGGCCACTTTAACTTAGGCTTTAAATTCAATACTTTTTCTATGGCAACACAAAGAGCAAGCGAGGCAAGCATGGGAAATAATGAAGCTTGTGAAATCTCAAAATTAGGCTTGAGAATGACTGATAACCATATGCCGCCACTTGGAGACACCCATTTCTTATTTTGCCTTCCTCTGCCGTGAGTTTGTCGTTCTGATATTATGATAGTGCCATTCTCATGAGGCTTTGATGATATCTTTAATGCAAAATTCTGTGTTGAATCAATTGTGTTAAAATAATATATTTTTCTCCCAATAGTTTCTGTCTGCAATCCGTCTGAAATTTCCCATGGCAGCATCAGATTTGTTTTGGCAATTAATCTGTATCCGAATTTCTGTTTTGATCTTATTTTGTAACCTAAGGACTGGAGTTTTTTTATATTCTTCCAGACAGCTGCCCTACTAAGCCCTAATGATCTACCTATGTATTCTCCGGAAATAAATTCTGATTGATGAGATTTTAGTAATCTGATTATCTTATCCGGGATGTCATCAAATGAGGTATACATGTGTTGTTTGCTTGACAAATTAACATTGGAGGTTTTACTCTTCAAGTAATTTTCTGATGTTTTCTTCAAGGGAATCATTTTGACCAAATATGACATCTCTGAGTATTCCTTTCTTATCAATTAGAATGGAGGACGGTGTTCCACGCAGAGCATACTGCTCAAATGTCTGAGCGGCGTATTCTTTATTTTTTATATATTGCTTGACACGCTCAATAATGTCTAGTTTTTGATGTTCATTGTATGAATAAAATTCCGACACATTTGCTTCTATGATCTCATTTATTTTCTCTTGACTCACTGGACCCTCTTCTTTCTTCAAAAGATCCATGCCGACAGGAAATGGAATCTTATATGGCAGTTTTTTTCCATCTACAAGTTTACCATACTGTCCTAATGCTCTGAGTGTCTCGCCTATTGTCTCACCTTTTGTCAGAAGAAGTTCGAGATTATCGATGGTATTTTTATCAAAATCCTCGAATGCGGTTGAAACACCAAGAACTGTAACCCCGTCTTTACGGTACTTGTTGTAAATGCCAATTGCCTGTGGTATTCCATACAAAAAACATCCTGGACAATTTACTTGGAACACCTCAACTAACACAACGTTGTCTTTTTCTTTATCTATGTTGGTGGGTAATCCCTGTACCCATTTTGAGATTCCAAGATTTGGTGCCTTTGAACCTATTTTTGCAATCATGAATAACATTTGGGATGTGATTTGATATCTATTTCTTTGTGCGTTATTTCTTATCAATGGTATAATACACTGCAATGGCCTATCAATTGTGATCTTATTTTGCTAGTCAAACGGTGTCCTAATCTTGGAATAAACAGGAATTGGGAGGAATCATGGAAATTCTTTTATATGCGTAGTCTATAGCTAAAACCATGTCGTCCAAGTTACCGGTAGTACTGTTGTTAACAGTAGTTCTGATGGCGTCTGTTGCTGTATCAACAATTCCAGCATCACATGCTTTGATACAAAGAAACTTCAACTACCTAAATGATCAACAGATAACAGTGAGAACCGGAGATACCAAGGTCTGTGGAGATCACTTATGTGCGCCTGGGGAATGGGATAAGATGCAACAACAGATTGCTAATGCGCAGTTTGGCAATCAAACTGGAAAAAATGGAACATCTTCAACCGCAGCACCTGCAACGTCTAGTGCGTCAAATCTTTGCAATATCGTAAAATCTGCACTTAATAACGCAAATGTCCCTGCTACCACAACACAAGAAGTACTTTCAAAACTAGGCTGTTAAAAAGACCAATTTCAAATCTCTTTTTTTAGAACTCTGCCTGTAATTAGAATTCAAAAGTTTATGTCAAAACCGTTCATGTGTGATTGTCCGTTATATCTATGGCATATACATGATGTTCTAACAATTGGTATCATTTGTGGGATCAGAAGTTTCATGCCCTTGGTATATCTGTATTATGCTAGATTAGACAGGCAAAAGTATGGTAACGACATCCTTCCTTCATTCCTGCAAATTCCTTCACTTCTATCACCACAGTTAACCCATAGATTTCAAGCCATGTATGAAATGTGTACTGATCTCTTTGGTCAATCTATGACTATTTCTACACTGATTTTTTAGCGTCTCAGCATGGGAAATGACACCACTTGGATCTTTCTGTCGTGAGATAAGATCTGTACACTTCCATGAATTGTTCCACGATAATCTATTAAGAGGAATGATCATGCACAAACCATGGAAAGAGATCCGCACTCTGATGAGCAAATAAAGACCATCTATGCGTTAAAAAATATAGCCGTTGTAGGTATGTCCAAGAATCCAGAAAAGGCAGCACATTATGTACCGAAATACCTTGCAGAACAAGGTTACCACATAATCCCGATTAATCCTACAACTGATGAGATTCTTGGGAAAAAATGTTATCCGAGTTTATTGGAAGTTCAAGTCCCGATAGACATTGTCGATGTTTTCAGGCCGTCTGATCAAGTAAAACCAGTAGTTGATGATGCAATAAAGATAAAACCAAAAGTGATCTGGTTACAAGAAGGAATTCATAATCTAGAAGCGGAGTCACTAGCAAAAAAAGCAGGAATAGATATTGTCTTTAACAGATGTATGCTTGCAGAACACCAGCGACTATTCCAGACATGGTAGAAGACTTTACAAAGTTTTGTGATGCTCTTTCAGATCTGATAAAATCATTTGAACAAAAAAATGTACTAATAAAGATGACACCTGACACCGATTACGATATTGTCAAGATATATGGAGAGAGATCAGACGCGCTTGCACGTGCAAAAACAGGACTCGAGGAAGTTGCAGAGCTTGCATATGATACGGCTGAACATCATCCATACTGGAATTTACTGTATGATGGTGTACAAATAATAAAAACGGTCTTAGACAAATGGAGTGATACATTAACGGAGGAAGAACTTGAGGAAATCAAGTGGTATGCAGACAAGATAAAAAATTCACTTGGAAATGTCTCAAGTGATCATGATGAATAATCTACAACAGAGATAAATAGCAAGGATTACGAGATGAATCCATGCCAATAAAAATTGGCCTTATCGGTAAAACAAATACGGGGAAAACCACGTTTTTTAACGCTGCCACTTTATCAGGTGGAGAGATCTCAACTTATCCATTTACAACAAAGAAACCAGAGCACGGCACAGGGAACGCAATAACACCATGTGTTCACACGGAATTTAATATGCAGGATAATCCTCAAAATTCAAAATGCGTTGATGGGTGGAGATTTATACCTATTGAGCTCATCGATCTTCCTGGTCTAATAAAAGGAGCTTGGGCAGGGAAAGGACTAGGTAACCAATTTCTTTCTGTTGCAACTCAATCTGACGCTCTCTTGCATATAGTGGATGTATCAGGTGGTGTGGATGCTGCTGGACGAATAACAGAACTTGGTCAAGGAGACCCAATTGCCGATGTATCTGATATTGAAGAGGAATTGACAATGTGGTATCAAAAACTTTTAGAAGGTAACAGGGACAAAATATCAAAACTAGTCCACTCTGAAATCGAGCTAGTTGTAGCAATCACTGATGTCTTCAGAGGCATAGGTGTCAAAGAAAGTCATGTAAAGGAGACTATGAGAGTCACTGGTCTTGAAGACAAACACTTTGATAATTTTGATATGATTGATAGCAAAAAATTCTCTGCACATTTACGAAAGATTTCAAAACCTACGCTAATAGTGGCAAATAAAATCGATCTTGCAGGTGCAGACAAAAATTTTGATAGGTTACGTGAAAAGCATATAGATACAATAATCATACCTGCCAGTGCTGACAGTGAACTTTCTCTGAGGCGTGCAGAACAAAAGAGGTTGATAAAATATATTCCAGGCTCAGAACAGTTTGAAATACTTCACCAGGAAGCGTTAAATAAAAAACAACTGGAAGCTTTAGAGTTTATCACAAAAGGCATACTAGGTGAATACATGAGAACAGGTGTACAGTTTGCAATCAATGTTACCGTCTTCAAATTGCTGAAGATGAATTCTGTTTATCCTGTTGCAGATCCTGAGAAATTATCAGATAAAAAAGGACACGTTCTACCTGATCTTATGCTCCTGAAAGATGGTTCGACAATAGAAGATTTGGCAAAAGAAATTCACTCCGATTTGACTAAGGGACTTCTTTATGCAAAGGATGTCCGATATGGAGTAAGATTACCAACCAATTATCAGTTACGTGATAGGGATATCGTATCATTGGTAAGCGCACACACAAAAAAATCTTAACTGTTTTCGGCACCAATTTTTTCCTGTTTGATCCATAGTGTTTTTTTTCTGTGATCAATTAGTACAATTCCCAAGTCTGATATCTCCTTTCTAATGATGTCTGCACCTTGAAAATTTTTCTGATTTCGCAATAGATTGCGTCGATTGATAAGTTCATTTATTTTAGTTTTCACTTCTAATGTAACTTGGGATATCTTCAAGCCTAGAATATCTAATATTTGATTAAATACGGGTAAAGCAATATTGGAAATGGAAGATACTAGGCGCTCAGACGAAGCAATCTGATTTGCAGCCTTTACGATCTTAAAAAATGCATTAACTGCAAACGGCGTATTAAAGTCTGAGTTTAAAGCTTCAGTGAACTCTTTTCTTGCTTCCTCCACTATATCTTCCATAAATTTTACATCCTCTATGCTGGCAGATCCGTCGCCTGACAAGACTAATTCATAGTAACAGTTCTCTACTTGACGCCACTTTGTTATGGTCTCTCTTAACAAATCTTCAGAATAATCAATGGGTTTAGAATAGTGTCCTGAAAGACAAAAAAGTCTGATTACGTTTGACCCCCATTTTTTTAGAACGAAATCCACAGACTTTGTATTTCCAAGCGACTTTGACATTTTCTCGCCATTTATTGTGACCATTCCTATATGCATCCAAATCTTGGCAAAATTCTCGCCTGAATATGATTCTGATTGGGCAATTTCATTTTCATGGTGGGGAAAAATTAGATCTCTACCTCCACCATGAATCTCAAAATTTGGTCCTAGGTATTTTAGACTCATGGCAGAACATTCTATATGCCATCCCGGTCTGCCCAACCCCCATGGACTTTCCCACCTCGGTTCATCATTTGCGAATTTCCATAACGCAAAATCTAATGGATCTTTTTTAGTTTCATCTATCTCCACGCGTGCACCGGAGACTAACTCGTGAATCTTTTTCTTTGAAAGTTTTCCATATTTTTGAAATCTTGACACTGAAAAATATACACCATTTGTTGATACATATGCAAAATTTTTCTCAATTAATACTTTGATCAAATTAATCATGTCTTCTATATGCTCTGTAGCTTTTGGGTATCTGTCTGCATGTATGACATTAAGATTGTCAAACTCCTCAAAATAACTCGCGATATATTTTGAACTAATTTTATCTGCAGATGTGTTTTCCACTCTCGCTCGATTTATTATCTTGTCGTCTACATCTGTGAAATTTTGAATAAATTCAACTTTGATTCCTTGTGATTCTAGAAATCTGCGGAGGGTATCGAAAACTATGATTGTTCTAGCATGTCCTATGTGGCTATCGTCATACACTGTAACCCCGCACAGATAAATTCTTACCTTGTTTGATGTATCTAATTCCTTTTCCGCTACTGACAGCGTATCAAAAATTTTCAAACTTTATCCTCTAATCAAAGAACACATGCTTTGGGTGTTATTCTTTTGTGCTCGCTTCTTTTATGCATCTGATAAATTTTATCCACATCTGAAATGGGTATTTCTGTAATCTTGGCAGTATCTTCAATTGAGAAATTCTTGTCAATCATACAATAAAGAATAGAATCAATTTCTTCATATGTTAGACCAATCTCTGCTTCTGCGATGTGCCCTTCCCATAATCTGGGCCCGCTTGGTTTTGATATTATGTTGGGTGCAATGCCAAGGAATCTCGCAAATTTCCGAATCTGAGTTTTATACAGTGAAACTATCGGTAAGAGATCAGCAGCTCCATCGCCATATTTCGTAAAATATCCTATCAAAAACTCACTTCTATCCTCTGACCCAAGTACGAGATAATTCCTAGTATTGGCATAATAATACAAAATGTTTGACCTAATCCTGGCACCAAGGTTGCCAAATGCTAGTGGATTTGGTTCAATATATTTTGAATACTCTTTGTGGATGAATCCAATATCGACTAGTTTGTATTCCAGATGTGAACTATCAACAATTTTGATTGCGTCTTCTGTATCTGTCTCTGGCGTGATCTTAGAGTCTGGCATTATCAATGCGAGTGATTTTTCTCTGACAAATTTTGCGCAAAGCATAGCAATAATTGCAGAGTCTATCCCTCCACTTAGACCAAATATTACTCCCTGTGATCTTCTGTCTCTAATTTCTTCCATGAGAAACGAACCAATTTTTTCTTGAATCTGATTGAAATCTTTTTTTGTGATCTCGTCTAGTATTTTTAGATTCAACATTTGTTAAAATTATTCTAAAGAATTAAACTTTTTCAAGCGTTTTTTACATTAGATGTTTTTTATTATCTCTTTTCGGGGTTGACGCATTTCTGAACTCGTCCTATTTTACCATTGTATAATTCTACTTTAATCCCGTGAGGATGAGACTTGCTTGAAGTGAGAATTTTCTTGACCACACCTTCAGTCAAAACACCTGTGTGCTGATCTTGTTTTTGCACTATTAGTACACTTGTTCCAATTTTTATTTCATCTCTTGAAGGGGACCCACTCAATGATGACTTGGTAACAATTGTATGTCTTAAACTAATCTAAAACTAGGATATTTCTCTTGTGTTATAGTTTTTTACGAGCATTTATGATACTAATTGTTGAATGATTTCATTGTAAGGTGTAGGTCTTGCAATACCAAGATCTTTATCCCTGATCAGGGACCTTGCACCGATTTAGAGTACGTGAAATACATTAATGCATACAACAAACAATGCAAATGTGGTAAAAACGATGGGATCTTCTTTCCTAGATGTACATTGTCATATGTTAATGATAATATGGGATTTCTGTGGTAAATTAATTGAATTTGTTACAGATCTAGATAAATGCCGTCATTTTTTACTTCAACTTTGTATGTCTGAAGTTTCACTCCTTTGATGTAATCCAAGAGCTCTCCTGTTTTGATGTTGTAGTGCCATAAATGAAGCGGACATTCCACAACATCGCCTTCTATCTTGCCAGGTGCAAGTGATCCGTCTTGATGTACGCAAATTGAATCTAGTGCATGAAAACCATCTTGATTGAATATCGCAATTTTCTTGCCGTCTACCGAAAACTCTTTCCCTTTTCCTAACGCAATCTCGTTCTTTTCTGCTATTTTCTTCCAGACCATATTTTTTTAAACAAAACACATCCAATATTTAGATTGTTATTTTTGGCAGAACCCTTTTTGATAACATTTTATACCTCCTAAAATTTGAAATTCCATATGAGTCAGGTAAAAGATCCAAGCCTTGCAGAAAAAGGAAAGACATCATATGAATGGGCACGGGATCACATGCAAATTCTTACTAATACCATTGGGCGATTAAAGAAATCTCAGCCTCTCAAAGGACTACGCATAGGAATTTGTCTACACATTACAAAAGAAACATCTGTCTTGATAATGGGCGCAAAAGAATTGGGTGCAGATGTAAGTGCATGTGCTGCAAACCCTCTTTCAACACAGGATGACATATCTGCATTTTTAGCTGAAAATGGAATTCACATTTATGCTTGGACGGGTCAAACACAAGAAGAATATGATTGGTGTATCGAAAAAATGTTAAGTCATAAACCCCAAATTATAACAGATGATGGCTCTGACAGTCATAGCAAAATACATGGAAATAAAAAATTTGCGTCAATGAAAGTCTTGGGAGGAACAGAGGAGACAACAACTGGTGTTATACGATTGAAGGCGCTTGCGAAAGAAAAGAAACTCAAGTATCCTGTGATTGCTGTCAATGATGCATATACAAAACACATGTTTGACAATAGGTATGGAACAGGTCAGAGCACAATTGATGGATATCTGAGATCTATGAATCTATTATTTGCGGGAAAGCGTGTTGTTGTAGCAGGATATGGATGGGTAGGACGAGGAGTTGCATCGCGGTGTCGCGGAATGGGCGCCAAAGTTTGCGTTACTGAAGTTGATCCAGTAAGAGCTCTGGAAGCTCACATGGATGGATTTGAAGTTGCACCAATGACCGAAGCAGCAAAAACGGGTGAAATATTCATTACTGCAACGGGGCAAACTGGAATAATTAGAAAAGAACACATCCTGACCATGAGAAACGGAGCCATCATGGGTAATGTGGGCCATTTTGATGTTGAGGTGGATGCCAAGTTTTTACTAAATGAATCAAAATCAGTACGAGAAGTTCGTCCAAATCTAGATGAGTGTTTACTAAAAAATGGAAAACGTGTTTATCTTATAGGAAAAGGGAGAATCGCTAATCTTGTTGCCGCCGAAGGACACCCGCCAGAAGTTATGGCACAATCATTTTCAAATCAACTGCTGTCCATGATTTACATTGCAAAGAATCATAAAAAGATAGGAAAGAATGTAATCACGGTTCCGCAAGAAATTGACATACAGATTGCAATAGATGCATTAAAGGCGATGAATGTTAGTATGGACAAACCAACGGTAGCCCAGATAAAATATGGTCAAAGTTGGGCATAGCTTAAATCACGCACATACTTTATTCCGATAATGAAAAAGGCAATCATAACAAGCGCGTTACCCTATGCTAATGGTGAAATACACCTTGGTCATGTTGCCTCGACCTATTTGCCTGCTGATATCACAACAAGATTTCTCAAGCTTACTGGCACGGAAGCCTATTACATTTGTGCATCAGACGACTATGGTACGCCGATCCTAATTCAAGCTGAAAAAGAAAAAAAGGCGCCAGAAGAATACGTCAAAATCTGGAATAAAAGAGATTATGATGATTTTACCGCATTTGGGATAGGGTTTGATCTATTTTACAGAACAAGCTCTCCAGAGAATATTGCCTTTGTACAGGATGTATTCAAAAAATTAATAGAAAATGGTCACATTTACGAACAAGAGATCATTCAATTCTATTGTAAAGTTGACAAGAAATTTTTACCAGACAGGTATGTGCTAGGTAGATGTCCATATTGTAAGGCTGAAGAACAATATTCAGACCTCTGTGAAAAATGTGGAAGGGTGCCACAAGAGATAGAAGAACCCAAGTGCTCAATTTGTAAGAATCCTCCAACAAAAGAGAAGACCAAGCATTATTTTTTCAAGCTGACAAACTTTGTAAACGAACTAAATGAATGGCTTGAAGGCGACTCTCATCTTCAAAAGGACGTAAAAAAATACGTACAAAATTGGATAAAAGACGGTCTAGTGGATTGGGATATTACAAGAGACATTACATGGGGGGTGCCTATTCCACTTGAAGGCGCCAAAGACCAAGTCTTCTATGGGTGGTTTGATAATCACCTTGCATATATTTCCTCAACACTGAAATTTTTAAATGACAAGGGAATAGATGGCAAAGAATTTTGGAACTCGGCAGATATTTACCACTTTATTGGTAAAGATATTGTGTATCATCATTATCTGTTTTTACCCGCGATGAGAATTGGAATAAAAAAAGAATACAAACTTCCTGACTATATTCCAACTAGGGGGCATCTGATGTTACAGTCAAAAAAGATTTCAAAAAGTCGTAACTGGTATATCGGCCTAAAAGACTTCCTTCAAATATATCCAACTGACTACCTGCGATTCTATTTGACATTGATTACACCATATAGCCAAGATGATCTTAATTTTGATTGGGACGAATTTGCAGCTAGGATAAACTCTGAACTCATAGGAAACATTGGTAATTTTGTTAATCGAGCACTTGGCTTTACAAAAAAGAGTACCGAAGGCGTGGTCCCTTCGATTGACTGTCCTGACTCTACTGATAAGGAAGCACAAGACAAGATCAAAAGATTGGTAAATGAAATGACACCGCTAATGGAAGAAAATAGCCTTGACAGGGCACTCAAGAAGATCTTGGAGTTTTCTGCATACTTTAACCAATATTTTCAGAAAAAGGAACCGTGGAAAGGAGGAGTAGGTACAAACAACTGCATATTCATCTCAGTGCATGCGGTGCGCTCCATCGCAATAGCACTTTATCCATTTTTGCCAGAATCATCGCAGAGAATTTG
Source organism: Nitrososphaerota archaeon (assembly GCA_027315065.1). Taxonomy (GTDB): domain Archaea; phylum Thermoproteota; class Nitrososphaeria; order Nitrososphaerales; family Nitrosopumilaceae; genus Nitrosotalea. The sequence goes on from DAHUYT010000004.1 coordinate 62,556, forward strand.
GTCCCAACTCAACTTGGCAGGAAACGTGTCAGGGCAACCGTGGCATTCCATGTCTGAAATTGCGATAAAATCCGGTCACAATCTGGGTGAGGCTTCTCCACTTTTCAAAAAAGTGGAATCTACAGATATTCAGGTACACAAGTCAAAACTTGGACAGTAAATGACACTAGACTGGATCTCAAGAGATGGGAAACTGATACTGGGCGCAAGAGTTGTCAGAACATTCTCGTACGGTTTTGTGAGCGTAATTTTGGCAATCTACCTCAATTTACTTGGATTCAATGAAATCTTAGTTGGAGTTGTTTTAACTGCCACATTAGTAAATAGCGTAATCTTCAACATAATCTCAAGTGTGTATGCTGATAAGATAGGACGCAGAAAGTTTTTGATTCTTTATGCAGTTTTGATGGTTATTTCGGCCACAGTCTTTTTCGTAACCAACAACTATGTAGCATTAATTATAGCCGCACTGATTGGAACAATTAATGTGACAGGATCAGAGGTAGGGGCATTCTTATCCCTTGAACAAGCCATTCTGCCTCAAACAATAAATGACGAAAAGAAGCGAACCTTGATTTTTTCTATCTATAATATGGTGGGAACATTTGCCATGTCGGGAGGGGTGCTTCTTTCAGGCTTACCTCATATTTTCTCACAACAGTTTGGGCTTGATCAAACTAATGCAATCAAACTTCTCTTTCTTGCATATGCTGTATGTGCATTAGGCGTTCTTGCAATCTATCTCGCATTATCGCCCAAGATTGAGACCAAATCTAAGAATAAACACGCCAATTCATTTCGTAATATCACACCCCAATCTCGTAGTGTTATTAAGAAAATATCCTCGCTATTTGCTGTTGATTCCTTTGCAGGGGGGTTTGTGATACAAAGTATAGTTTCCTTTTGGTTCTACACAAAGTTTGGCGCTGACTTATCTACCTTGTCTTACATCTTTACAATGGCAGGCATACTTACTGCGATGTCGTATCTGCTAGCCAACAAAATAGCCTCAAAGATTGGTCTTGTAAATACAATGATCTATACCCACATACCATCCAATATTCTTCTAATATTGGTTGCATTTGCACCAAGTTTCCCGCTTGCTGTTGGATTGTATTTTGCAAGAATGAGTATATCTCAGATGGATGTTCCAACGCGTCAGTCGTATTTGATGGCGGTAGTAAACGAAAACGAGCGTGTTACAGCAGCCGGGATTACCAATACATCAAGAAACATTGCACAGTCAGTAGGCCCATCACTTGCTGGTGCGATAATGGGTTCACTTTTATCATCTCCTTTCATTATAGGTGGCGTACTAAAGTTAGCATATGATATAGGGCTATTTCTAAATTTCAGAAAAATAAAACCGCCAGAGGAACTCTAGATGCTTGGTTTGTTGATTTTCTCAAGATATGCAAGAATTCCTGTGTAGTCGATATTGCCAAATCCATCTTTGACGGCATTTTGATACAATTCATTTGCAAGTCTAGCAACAGGTAAATAGGCTCCAAATTCTTTAGCGGTGTAACTTATCTCATCTAGGTCTTTTTGCATTACGCTTAGAAAGAAACTTGGATCAAAGACCCCTTTTGCCATCTTTGGTCCTTTGAGAATGCTCATCCCCGTCTTAAAATAGGTGGAATTTAATACATCTAAGAAAAGGAGAGGGTCCAAACCTGACTTTTTTGCTAATATGATGCCCTCCGATATGCCCAATGCCAAAATAGAAATCTGCAAATTCATGGCGAGTTTCATCGCATCAGCAGACCCATTATTCCCCAAGTAAAACGTCCTTTCCCCTATTGAATCAAAAACAGGTTTACATTTTTCGTAAACTTCTTTTTTGCCTCCTATCATGACTATAAGCTGGCCTTTTTCTGCAAGTGATGGTCCGCCCATGACTGGACTGTCGATCATTGGAATCCCATACTGCAAATATTTTTCAGCTATTTTTCTTGACGAAATAGGACTAATCGTGCTCATGTCAGACACAATCAGTTTTTCATGTTTGCCATGTATGATACTGTCTTTGCCAAATGATATGGACTCAACGGCCTTTACATCCTTTACTATGATGATTACAATATCCGATCTTTCAGCTACTTGTTTTGGTGACTTTGCAACTTGTGCGCCAATTCTCCTAAGAGATTTTGTCTTTTCTTCTGTCCTGTTGTAAACTGTGACCTTATGTCCTGTTCTAAGAAGACGAGCTGCAACTGCTTTTCCAAGCAATCCTGTACCGATAATTCCAACATTCATTATACCATTATTTTTCATGACCGTATTTTTTCTATTGCATCATTTATGTGATAAGTGCTTTGAATCTATCGTCATTTCGAAGAATATCGAAATCTTTGTTACCATTGGCTTTTGTTCCACATTCTGGATCAAGAACTATGACACGCTCAAGCAACACCAGAGCTTCTTCAGTGTTTTTCTGGAGAGATTTACTACAAGCCTTGTGGTACAAAGAACCCGTGTGTTCTGGTTCTTGTGATAGGATATTATCGTAGCAAGTTATGGCATCATCATATCTTTGAAGATAATGCAGGGCAAGTCCTTTGTTTAAAAGACAAATTACATGGTTTGGCTCTAGTTTCAAAACCATATTGTAGGAAGATATAGCGTCATTGTACCTGCCTATCTTTCCCAGCGCATTTCCTTTGTTAATTAAAGCATTCATGTGTGTCGGGTTTACTGCCAGAACTCTATCAAAGTAAAATATGGCATCTCTAGGCTTACCGTGCTTTGCATGTCCTAGACCAATACTGTAAAAATATTCGAGACTTGTCTCTTCATCATCTGAGGCAAAGTGTATTTCCTTCACTTTAGTAAGTGTAACTTTCTATTTGATAAAAACTATTACATCTTGATCAAATTGATAAAGTGCCACGATGATACAATAAAGGCATGGAAAAACTCAGGGCGTGTCCTATCTGTCCTAATTGTGGTTCAAGAAAATTTGATAAGATAACGGCCAAAGATACCGTAGTTAGATGCGTAAAATGTGGAAAAGAAATGATAATTTGACTATTTTATATATCATGCATCTTGATGTTCTGAACTCCTTTTTGTCAGGACCGTAGCCTACTGGATTTATTCGTACTTTCTGGCTAGAATCTATAGAATTTACCATCAAAATATATCGTACATTTTTATTTCGATTATTTTTAAAGGTCCAGCATGGCCAAAACTTGGAAAGATTCTGACGTAAGTCTAGATCCAATAAAGAACGAAACTATTGCAGTACTTGGTTATGGAATTCAGGGTAACGCACAAGCAAACAACCTGAAAGATTCAGGTCTTAATGTTATAGTGGGAGTACAAGAATCTGGGGCCAGCTGGAAGAAAGCAAAAGAAGATGGCCACCAAGTCATGTCAGTCCCAAAGGCATGTGAAAAAGCCGATATCATTCATGTATTGATTCCAGATATGGTTCAAGCACAAGTTTACGAGGAAGAGATAGCACCAAACTTGAAAGCGGGAAAGGCACTATCATTTTCTCACGCAGCAGCAATACACTGGGGCTGGATTGTACCGCCAAAAGATGTTGATGTGATAATGATAGCTCCAAAAGGTCCAGGTTCAAAGGTTCGTGAAACGTACCAGCAGAACTTTGGAACTCCATCAATCGTGGCAGTTCATCAAGATTATACCAAAAAAGCTTGGGATAGAACACTTGCCATTGCAAAGGGAATAGGTAGTACAAGAGCTGGAGTAATTCAAACAACCTTTAAAGAAGAAGTTGAGACGGATTGGTTTGGCGAACAGGTAGATCTATGTGGGGGGTCAGCATCGATGATAATGAATGCGTTTGAGACTCTAGTTGAAGCAGGATATCAGCCAGAAATAGCTTACTTTGAGGTACTTCATGAACTCAAATTAATTGTAGATATGATTCAACGATATGGGATATCTGGAATGTACAGACGAGTAAGTGAGACTGCAAGATATGGGGGCTTGACTAGAGGCCCTATGGTGATGGATAAAGAAGTTAAAG
>DAHUYT010000050.1 GCA_027315065.1 Nitrososphaerota archaeon
ACTTAGTTTTTCCGCATTTACTTCTTTTTCTCCAATTACAATGATGTAGTGTATCCACTCTGTTTCTGCATCGCGAATGCTTCTACCTACGCTTTCGTTTCTATCGTCAATATCAACCCGAATGTCATTCTGTGATATATTTTCAGCCAACTTTTCACAATAGTCTAGAAATTCAGGTTTGATTGGAATTATTCTTACCTGTGTTGGTGCAAGCCACAATGGTAATGTGGGCTTTCGTCCTTCTTTTTGATCTTTTGCCGCTTTTTCAAGCAATACATATATCACTCGTTCGACTGCTCCGCTGGGGGAATTATGTAGTATGATTGGATTTTGTGGTTTGTTGTTCTCATCTATGAACTCTATATTGTATCTCTTACCATTTTCAATATCAATTTGATCTGTTGATAGAGCAGAAGCTTTACCTAAACTATCAACATAATTGAATTCCCATTTGAGAACAAAATAGAAAAACCGCTCTTTCCACATCTCTACAAGTACCGGTTTGCCCATTTTACCTATGATCTCCTCTATGAAAGACTTGTTTTCATTGTAAAATTCTTCTGTGAACCTTATTGCCATCTCAAAATCTGACTCGTCTAGTCCAATGCCTTTGATTACATGCCGTGACAAATCAAATCTTTTTCGAAACTCTTCTTTTGATTGTTCCATATCTTTGCACATTGCATGACAATCAGGCATGGTAAATGCCCTCAATCTTCGTAGCCCTACCAACTCCCCAGATTGTTCCCTTCTGAAACTATAACGGGTAAGCTCATACAATCGTAAAGGGAGATTCTTGTATGACATTTGAAAATCCTTGGCCATGAGGAATTGCCCAAAACATGCTGCAAATCTCAGGAAAAGATGCTTTCCTTCTGATTGCACGTTATACTGCCTTGCCGGGAACCTGTTAAAGTAACTCTCCATGCTTGGATGATGTGAGTCATACATGATGGGTGTTTCCACCTCGAACCCACCGTACTCTACCACCTTTTCTGTAACGTATCGCTCGATAAGTGATTTTATCAGTCTCCCGTTTGGATAAAATCGCATGTTACCTGCATCAGACGCAGGCTCGTAATCGGCAATAGCTAATTTTTTCATTAGTTTTACGTGAGGGGGTGGCTCGTCGACAGAGCGTTTTTTTGCTGCTTCGTATTTTGCAAGAACTTCCAAATTCTGATATTTTGCAAAATTAAACTTGTCAATATCATGCATTTTACCATCTGGCGTCATGATGTGCCAAAATGACTGGATCTTGGATTCTGCTTTTAGTGCCTCGGAAGTAGATTCTTTTCCCTCCACAACTGATATGGTTTTGGAGTTTTCAGCAAGCGGATGTCCTTTTACTTGTAGTTTATATGATTTGGTCCATCCAAATGGCGCTCTCTGTATGTCAAGACCATTTCCACTTGATTCCATTTCCTTTATGACTGCTAATGCTGTATTTGGCGATGCAAGTTTTGAGCTTAAATGTGCATAAGGATACAACAATAACTTGTTACACCCTATTTTTTTCATAGATTCTGAAATCTCATTTATCGCTTTTTTTGCCACTTCGGAATTATCTCCATCTTCTACTGCTACAAAAGCTACAACTATCTCATCGAAGTGTTTTGATTGTGGATCAATTTCTTCTGCAGATTTGATTTCTTTTTTGACTGGAGTAAACTCGATGTAATCGCAGTGAAGCTGCAATATACGCATGCTCTGCACTTGAACTTGTTGTCGAATTAAACCTTATGTCATGAAAAGTTAACAGGAACGCATTTTTTTGATTAGATTGCAGTTTGTGCAAAGACAAAATAGGCACATGCTTTCCAGAAGGCTTGGATCGGTGGTCTAGCTGGTAGGATACCGCACTCACACTGCGGTGGTCAGGGGTTCAAATCCCTTCCGATCCACTACTATAGAGTTCTTTTTTAGGATCAATATGAGCAAAGATCAGACGTGGATAGACTGCAGATGCCGGAAAGATATAGAACTAATATGGAAAAAATCAACTGAATCATTGCATTTAAAACAATCTGTAATAATTATGCTTGATTGCTTATTCTGTTGTCTGGCATTTGCGTATACCTGATGGCAATAGAAAATATGAAGATTGAATAAAACAAGGCGCATCTAAAACGAACATTAATTAAATCTAAGAAATAAACCTAGTAAGCATTTTCTGACTTTTCCCAACAAAGCTCGAATAACATATGCATTGAATCAACTAATGGCTTTGAGTCCGCCCACATTGCAAAGAGGTTATGTGATGGATGGTTGGCATTTCGCAGAAAGAATAGAATCTCATCAGAGTCACGTACGAGAAAACATTGATTTTCATATTTGCTGTTTGGTATGAACTTTATCTTCTTCTTGTCTATTTGTCTGGCGCATTCTGGCATTCTTTGTGCTGGAGATATAATTATCTTGATATCTGCAATCATGTCAGAAAATAAGTCGACAAAATCAGCATAGTAAAATCTTGAAAGATCCTTTTCTGTACAATACACACACAGTTCCTCTCTTGTGTGATTTATTAGATCTTTGATTTTGTTATTTATTTGTGGAGTGCCCAACAACATTTGCATCTTTTCTTTTTTCGTATCCCTTGTCTCAACTACGAAGGCAGGTATATCATTCCATAGCTCTGTCAATTCTTGCTCTTGCATCGCTAATATTTTTATTTTTTCTTGTTCTGATTTTACAAGTGTCAAAATCGTCTGACCTATTGATAACGTAGAATATTTTGTTGGTGAACAAAACTCAGCTGTGACCACGCCTTTGTTTTGCAGGGTGTTAATTATGAAATACGTCTCAGTTCTGGGTAATTCAAGCGCTTTTGATACCTCCGGGGCAGTCTTTGGTCCATATTTTCCAAGATAGATGAAGACTTTGGCCTGGTTTTGACTCAGACCAAATTTCAAAAGCTCGGTCTTTACTTGTTCCATCTTAACTTTATATTGATATAATTTAGAATCAGGATCGGAAAGAAGTGGTGATATTATTTCTTGTTGATCTTGCATCTTAATTCACTTGAAGAGATCAGTTACAAACTTCAATATAACAAACAGGATGGATTGGTCAGTACAACTTCATCGAAAGGTTTTAAATTGTAAGATCTTGTGCTTTTGGTTCTAATGCCTAAACACCGCCTATTGATATGAACAAACATTTAATTTTCATATATGATATATGATCGCTGAGAGATTCTACACAAATCTTATTTTAAGAGAATTCAAATCATTTCAGGAAACTAGAATTGTTTCAAAGACAGGAAGGAACGATTCTATTTCATGTGCAATTATGTCATACGCATAGTTGTGAGGATCCTAAATCGGAAGGTGTGAATTCCTGACACCACGATAGAATCATGGTCTGTTGAAGGAAGAATCCTAAAATAATAATAGTATTGAAATATATCTAAAATTACACAGAAGACACGTCAAAAAATAATCTCGGTGTTTTAAGTTTTATATTAGCAGCAATAGGTTTTACTCTTGTTATTTTATCATTTTTAGATATTAAAAGTGTAAATTATCAATATTATACGGAAATGGCTTTTGCACTACTAATTGCTTCCATAATAAGTGGAGCAATAGCAAAGCGCAGATCCAAACAAATAAAAAAATGACTTTTTCTATGCATACTATAATTTAGATAAAGCTAAATAATATAGTCTAAGCTAAATTTTATATGTGACTTAAAAGCATCGAATTATAAACAATGACTGAAAACACTACTAAGCCAAGTAGACTCTCAAAGATAAGAAATGCATATCACAATAACGCACTTGTACAACTTTTTTCCTATATGGGGCCTGCTGTAATTGTCAGTATAGCGTACATGGATCCTGGAAATTATGGAACCGATATTCAGGGAGGGTCATCATATAACTATAATCTGTTGTGGGTAGTATGGCTTGCAAGTGCAATGGCGATGCTTCTCCAGTACTTGTCTGGAAAACTTGGAATAGCTACAGGGCAGTCTCTTCCATCTATACTACGTGAGAAATTCAAGAAAAAGATATACATTATACCGTACTGGCTTGCAGCAGAAGCGGCTGCAGCGGCAACTGATTTGGCAGAATACCTTGGTACAGTTATTGCACTGAATCTATTATTTGGAGTTCCGATGATATATGCTTCCATATTTGGAGCATTTGATGTAATCTTGATACTAACTCTGACAACACGAAGATTTAGGATTATCGAACAAATGTTCATGTTATTTGTGTCAGTTATTGGAATTGGGTACTTGTACGAGGTTTTTCTGGCAAAACCTGATCTGACTTCAATCGCGTATCATTCAGTTATACCAATACTTGATAACAATGGCGCGCTTATGATAGCGGTTGGTATTATTGGGGCTACAGTTATGCCACATGCGCTATTTGTTCACACATCACTTGTAGCAAGAAAGGTACGTGACAAACCACTTGCTGAAAAAAGAAAGGCTCGCAAGTTTCACCTGTATGAATGCGTCATACTTCTTACCATTGCTGGCCTAGTAAATGCGTCAATATTGATAATGGCTGCAGCGGCATTTCACACTCACAATTCTGACATTTCTTCAATATCTGCTGCCTATAAGATACTGGTTCCACTGTTTGGCATAGGAGCTGGAGTGATCTTTCTAGTTACGCTATTGTCTTCAGGAATATCTTCTTCAGTGGTTGGAACCCTGGCAGGTCAGGTAATATATGATGGCCTGCTAGGAAAAAAGACAAACCCGTGGATTCGGCGCTTCATAACTAGATTTGTAAATGTCATACCAACTACAGTTGCAGTACTTCTAGGGATTAGTCCACTGAACATACTAGTCTACAGCCAAATCATACTTAGTTTACTGATACCACTACCTATGATCCCATTGATCCTTCTTTCAAGAAACAAGGAGCTGATGGGAGAATTTGTTAACAGGAAGATCACAACAATTCTTTCATTCGTTTTTTCCGGCATCATACTTGGCTTTAACTCTTATCTTATAATTACTAGTTTGTGATAAACAGTTTCTAGTCAAAATACTGTAAAAAAATTATTGCTCAAGTAACTATCTTAAACATGATGTTTCTCTGCCTTAGGTTTGCTATGAGACGTTCAGCATGCTTTGGATTCTCAGTTTCTAGACTCAGAGTTACACCTGCAGTACCTGCTGGAATGTTTGAGCTCAATCGGTCATGAACAACCTCTACTATATTCACACTTAGTGATGATATTACATCAATCACTTCTTTTAGTGCGCCTGGCTTGTCAGTGAGCACAATGAAGATCTTTACCATCCGTCTCATCTCGGTTAGACCTTTGGCAACTATCTGCCCAAGCAAATACATGTCAACATTGCCTCCTGAAAGTATTGGCACCACTTTCTTTCCCTTGGTAGGTTTTTTGTCAAGAAGATATGCAAGGCTTACAGCCCCTGCCGGTTCTACTACCATTTTAGCTCTCTCCATTAAAAGAAACATAGCCTTGACAATATGCGAATCATTTACTAGGACTATATCGTCAATCATATCATTGATTATTTTAAATGTGGACTCGCCAGGTCTTGTTACGGATATACCATCTGCAATCGTTCTCTGTCCTTTTACTGCCTCCAGTTTTCCAGAATCAAAGGATTTTTTCATAGCAGGAAATGCAGATGACTGAACTCCGATGATTTTGACATGAGGTTTTTTTGTCTTGACAGCTTTCAAAATTCCAGCTGCAAGACCACCGCCTCCTATTGGAACATAGATCTCGTCAACATCTGGGAGTTCTCTTATTATTTCAAGACCTATTACTCCTTGTGCCGCAATAACTGTTTCATCATCAAACGCATGTATTATTGTGGCACCTGTTTTTTTCGATAATTCTTGTGCCTTAGACCATGATTCGTCATAAATGGTGCCATGTAGTACGACATTTGCCCCATATGATCTAGTAGCTGATACTTTTGCAGGCGAGGCAGTAACAGGCATTACTATCGTACATGGAATTTTTTCTAACGCTGATGCAAATGCAACACCTTGTGCATGATTTCCAGCCGATGCAGCAATGACTCCTTTTCTTTTTTCTCCTGCTGTCAAAGTAGAAATCTTCGCATATGCACCACGAACCTTAAACGAGCCGGTTTTTTGCAAACATTCTGATTTTAGGTAAACTCTGGAACCTGTCATATGACTAAAAGTACGAGACAGTTCAAGTGGCGTACTACGAATCACCCTTCCTTGGATTTTTTGCGACTTTACAATGTCTTCATAAGTTAAATTCAATATTCTCTTCACGCTAGTTATGGTATATTTGGTTTTTTAAATGGAAATAGGCCAGAAAACATCCTGTATTTTTGATTTGTGGGCATAATTTGCGCAAAAATCGTATCGTCATCTTCTTTTTTTCTAATATTTTTGGCGATCTGGAAAAGACTAAATATCATTTGGATCAGATCTCAGATCTGAGTCAAGGGGTCGCTTGGCGTCAACTCCCCAAACATGGTGGCGTCTCGTATCAGTTCCATGGCCCCTTGACTAAAACTATCGATACACGAAAAAGACAAACGTGAGTAATTTTTACATTTTTAATGCATTTTCAATCTCATCCATTCGCTTCAACAAATCATCTTTTATTATGATCGGTATTCTTGCTGGATCAAGATTTCCGCCTCTTGAATTATTTTTTAAATGCTCTAAATTAAAAACACACAGGCAGCCTTCTTCAGCTGCAATCATCTTCATTTCGTCAACCAACACAGGAATTGTATGGTATATTTCAATTAACATATTGTCTAATTCTCTGAAAAGAACACTCCGTCTTTCAATTAAACTATTGATCTTTTCTTGGTTTGGCTGTAGGTGTTTTGTCAGTTCCTGGGTTAAATCATCATGCTCGAACAGCACCTCGAAGAGTTTTTGCTGATCCATGCCTTCATAACCTTTCTGCTTTAGCTTTTTTTCTATTATTTTATCATTTTGTGGCGCTGCATTTTCCTGAAGGTTCTTTATTTTGTCACTTATTTCCGATAGTTCCTTTTGCGTATCGATTACTCTATGGTCAAGTTTGTAAAAGAGCAGGACATGGTACTGAAGCGACATGTGAACCGACAAGACGTATCTACTCTCCTTTACCTCAAATTTGATAAAACTCCGTCTTAGATCTTGGTCTGTTGTAACTGATATGCCATCACACGCCCAATCAGGTAACTTTTTTAGAATGGAATTATAAAATCGTCTCACTTTTTCTGGATCAAATGATTCTTGGTTTGAGACAGTACCATCACCTAGCATTACTTTAATTGGTACTTTTATGACCTTGTCCTTGATATGTTCAAGAAATAAAGCGCGTATCGCTTCCCCTTTTCCTGACATCGATTTTAAGAAGGGGTCAGTCAAGTTTGTTGGAATTTGCACAATTTTTCCTTGTTTATCTTAAATAAAACTGATAGGTAGTT
>DAHUYT010000051.1 GCA_027315065.1 Nitrososphaerota archaeon
AGTATTCAGGACAGTTTCCAAAAACGGAGACGCTGAGTACTGGGCAACAAACAACCTGTCAATGAGTGTAAAAGAAAAAGAAGGGCTTGAAAAGCAGGGATGGTCAATAGAGGTGTACCACCGCGGAATCAAGCAGTGCTGCGGTGTTGAAAGGTTGCATGTTCGAAAGGCAAGATCGATAATTTCCCATATACTCTTGTCTGTCAGAGCTTTTCTGCGCCTTGAAGCATACAGGATGGAAACAGGGACAAGTTGGTATGATGCAAAGAGTGCCATAATCCGGTATGCGATAAGGAGCTATCTGTCAAGTCCCTTCTGTCATTTGGGCTCAACTGCGTAACTCCTAATGGTGCAAAGATCATGATAGTCTGTGCTGTCTGCGAGGCAGTGATTCCATACATGATCTGTTTTTGGCATCACCAGTGAATTGCCCTGTATGTTATGATACAGTTGGCAAACTCTACCAAGGAAAGGTAGTTCTCATCTTTTTCTTCAAATCTTACCAACAACTTTCGAAACCGGTTGTGCCACGATATCGTTCTCTCAACGACCCATCGTTTTGCAGTGTGTGTCTTCTTCCTTACTACCTCCTCTCCCTTGCGGCGGATATGCCCGATGTATCCCCTTAATCCGACTCCGCGGTCTATCTCCGGGAAATCATATCCCTTGTACATGCAAAGGTTCTCTTCGATCTTCTCCGGTCTATCAATTACGGTGCCATCAAGCGTAGGAAATGCAAATTTCATGTCGTTCCTGTTTGCCCCCGAGATCACGCCTGAGAGCGGAACGCCTCTCCTGTCAACTAACGTATGGCGCTTGGATCCAAGCTTTGCCCTGTCGGTGGGATTTGGTCCCGTGTTTTTTCCCCCCAAGGGGCGCCTTGACCGTTGCACTATCAAGTGACTGCCAATTCCACCCAATACCCTTGATACTGTCGTATTTGCCAAGTATCTTCTTCCATACCTTCTGGAAGACTCCAAGCCTTACCCATTCTTGAAACCTGGTGTGGCATGTAGAACCTGATACATATTCTCTTGGTATTTTTTTCCACTGGCATCCTGTTCTGAGAAGGTACAGTATTCCATCGAGAACTTTTCTATACTGTACTGCTGGCCTTCCAACAGTACCTGCCTTTTTCTCTGGCGGTAAGACCTTTTTGAACTCTCCCCACATGTCATCCGGTATATACCAGATGGTTGGCATCCTCTTTTTCTTTTGTTTTACCATGGTACCAATATGTGATGTACTGATCTAGATCTGTTTTGGTGTGCTCAATTAGGCTATATTGTTAATTTTCGGATAGACTCTAAGTGAACGTATGAATACGGTTTTTCCACATCCTGAAGGACCTATTATGGCAGTTATTGTCTTGGATTTGAATTTCATTGATATGTCCCTGATAGCAGGTTTTTTATTAAAATGAACAGATACGCCGTCAGCAATCATCTTGTAATTGTTGTCGTTTGTTTGTTCTGCGTATTCTAGTGACGTTATGTCTTTGCTGATTTGATTTGCAATCAATTAATTCACCATTAAATTTTTCAAGTGCCTTGTTCTTTAGGCTACAACCAAACCTTCTTTCTTTGGCTCGATCTCGGGTTTTGAATCTGACTGGGATGATAAAAGACTGACATTTTTTGATTTAATCCACGTGCCTATCTCTGGCCATAATTTTTCATGTGCACTAGTTCCAATAATCAAACCGACATGGCCGCTTGGGATGCCGATTGCCTTCTTATCTTTACTGGAAATGCATTCGCTTATGGCAAGTGATGAATGAGGAGAAATAAGATCATCTTTTTCTGCATATACTGTTAATACAGGAAAGTCGATCTTTTCAAGATCGACTACTTTTCCATTTACGTGTATTTTCTTCGCTATTAACAGATTGTTCTTGTAACAATCATTCATTATCTGACGATAAAAGGCTCCGGGTATGGGAGGTATGTTGTGCAACCATTTTTCAAGAGTTACAAAATCGTTTACATATGTTATGTCGTGTATTTTGCTTAAAAGATTGGTATATTTTTCATAATTTCTAAATGGATTTCGCATGAGAAATGCGGTATCCAGTATCAGTGGGTCTAAATGGCCAAACTCGTCTATGATTCTATCCATGTCAAGATCCTTGCTCCAAACTGAAAGAATGTTATTTTCTTTGCTAAAGTCTATTGGAGTTGCCATGAGGGTTAAACTCTCAACTTTTTCTCTATATAGTGAAGAATAAATCACTGCGAGTAATCCTCCCCAACAATATCCAATGATTGGAATTTTTTGTCTTGTGTGACTCTGGCAAATTACCGATATTGCTTCATCAAGATAGTTTACGTAATTATCTAGTGTTAAACCGTCGTCTTGTATACCTGCATATCCCCAATGAATGACATAAACATCAAAACCTTGCGAGATCAGATTTTTTACAATGCTTCTGTCTGGTTGCAGATCCATCAAGTTGAATCTATTGATGGGCGCATAAACCAGAATTATGGGAATTGTATTTTGCTTATCTGTCAAATAATGAAGCAGCTCGATTTTGCCTTTTTTAAGAACAACTTCTGAAGGAGCTGCAGTAGTAGATCTTTCTATATCCGTCGCACTTGAGAGGTGAAAAATAAATTTTTTAATTTGGTATAATACTTCATCATAACATGGTATCGGGATATTGCTTTTCTCCAATGTCTCCCTATAATCTATTAATGAATTCATGTACTCTGATAAAATAGAGGTGAATCTTTTAGTTCGAAGTTCCCTGTTCAAATTATTGTCAAGATTATTTGCAAGGGATTCATAAAACAACTTTTGATCAAAACTCTCATTTTTCTCTATAGTCATTTTAAGTGAGTCTAGATACATAGAATAGTATTCAAAATTCAGCCTCACAGATGAGGATAGTAATCTGGAGTGATCTACAAGCGTCTCATAAAAATTGTAATACACAACATTCTTGATACCTGAATAATTTTAACAATTCTCCATATTGATCTTGTAGTAACTGAAAATCATGATTTGGAATGTAAACTATGTATTTCCATAGTAGAAATATGTTGAAACATATCCGACCAGCTTCTATGATGATCAAATTTTAAATCTAAAAAATTTCCTCTTAAATATTGTCGTCTTCCATTCCAATAAACTATGGATCACTGTCTATTAATGCAGACAAAACAAAAATCAATCAAAAAGTTAAATTCAAATCTAGCCAAGATGATTTTGAAATAGTGGACATAATTGGTAATTGTCTATGAAATATCAAATAATTAACGAACTTGGTGCATTTTACCTCCTTTTACCAAAAGCTGTCAATGATGCATTAGTGGCAAATGATAGGGTAAAGTATTTTTTTACACTGCTTCAATTAGCAAAAAACTCCGCAGATGATCCTGAAAATGATCACCCTGACTTGAAAAAAGAACGACTCATCTGTAACATAAACAACACATCCTTTGACACTGTGATAAAGCAAACAACAAAAGATGAAATGAATAATTATAAAATTCCAGAACTATCTCTAATTCTTGAAAATATCAAATCAAACATAAAAGAAATGCTCATACCTCTAGAAATATCGGGGAAAGTTTCAATTGATGATAATGCAAAATTCATCAATTATAAAAATCGATTTGAGAACTTGGCTGCATTACAACATGATCTGAATAATTTGAGTAGTTTGATGATAAATCAAATCATATCCGCAAATAGGGATGGCAGTGATAGTCTGCATATTCTTGTGATGGATCTGCACAAAGAACTTAACAATTTGCAATCCATTATTTCTAATGAATCTATAGGAGGTGCCAAAGTATACGCTATACAAGAACAAGATAGAGATCTGATAAACGCATTCATGTCGGGGATTAACAAAACATCTCTTTTAAAATTTGATCATGAGGGCCTTGGAACGACTGCTACAAGGAGTGGTGGTTCTTTGATAATTCAAAATGACATTGGAGCTACAGATGCGCATGTACTGGTGATCAAAATTGAAAATTCTACTGTTACAATGACATATACTGACGTTCATATGCAAAGACTGATGTTCTTCAAGTCGCTTTTCGAAAATTTTGCTATCGAATGGCAAGAGATTGTATCAAAAAACTCAAATTTTCAGGATAAGGGAGTCTATCACATGTGCATCGGAATATACGAGGCAAAAGACGTTGCTGATCTAAAAAACTATCTTAATTATCTGGGTTCACGGATTGTATTTTTGATAGATTGGAATAGGGCAAGAAAACGATTGAGGAATTTTGTAAACAAAAATGATTGTCTGGATATCCTAAAATGGGCTGCAGATAATAACTATGGCCATATGGCGTTTCTTAGAATGGGCGGGGACCAACTAGTTTATGACACAATTGAGAGCATGGGAAAAAACTTTATAAAATTTGGGCAACAATTTGATGAGGTTCTTGGCAGGGAAAACGCCATTGATTTTTTAAAATTTGTGATAAAGACTTCCTCAACTGGTCTGCTGGGAGGAAAATCTGAATCACTTATACGAAATGAAATCCGTGCTGAGCTCACAAACTACTTTCAATCAGCATATCATGACATGCTTGATTTAGCATCACGACATGCAACACTAGTACTAGAGATTGCTACATGTGTGAGAGATGGAGTGATTGGTATTCGTTCTACTGAATCAAAAGAATTGTTGGAAAAAAATGCAATAAGGGCCAAAAAATGGGAAACTAAAGCGGATTTGTTGATGAATGAGATGCGGTTCAAGACAAAAAAATCTGTCGAAACTGCCGCATTCCAGGAAATACTTCATTTTTCAGATGATGCTGCTGACGCATTAGAAGAATCTGCATTTCTTTTGCCTTTAGTACCAAACGATGTTCCTTCAACTTTGCATGCTTCATTACAAGAATTGGCAGAACTTGTAATTCAAGGTTCAAGAGAATACCTCAAAGCAATTGAGAATGCAAAATATATCCAAAATTCAACATCAAGAGAAGAAATAGAGGACTTTCTTGAAGCTGTTGATAATGTTTTCATGCTGGAGCATCGCGCAGATGATGCACTAAGAAACACCAAAGTAATAATAATGAAAGAGACCAACGATAATAAACAAATTCACATACTCTCTGAGATTACTAATAATATTGAAACTGCATCTGATGGATTAATGAAAGCGTCCTTAGAGCTACGAGATTATGTCTTGGACGAATTGATGGCAAAATGACTGAAGTCCATTCCACCATGATGGATTCTGAAAAAAATCTGACAGACACTGTCTTTTTCTTTGGAAATGGAATTGATTATCCACAGCTCCCCCCTGTTGAGGCAGTGGGATCAAAAGCATACAATCTCATGAAATTAACAAAACTGAACCTTCCCATTCCGCCCGGATTTGTGCTGGGCACATCTTTTTGTCATGATTTCTTCTTAAATGGGCAAAAAATACCATCAGATTTTCCAGAAATGCTCCAGTCAAATATTAAAAGATTTGAAACTATGACGCGCTTTACTTTTGGGGGCGCTAGGAGGCCACTACTGGTTTCAGTTAGATCAGGAGCGGCGGTCTCCATGCCGGGTATGATGGATACTATTCTAAACGTAGGTTTGTGTGATTCAACAGTAAGCGGACTAGTCAGAATGACTGGGAATCCAAGATTTGTGTGGGATTCATACAGGCGTCTAGTGAGCTCATATGCTGAAGTTGTATATCACAGCCCACACGATCTTTTTGATTCTGTGTTGAAGGAGTATCTTCAAAAAAATGAGACACAAAACATCTCTGGACTTGATTCTGAAGAACTGAAAAACATAACGCAAGAATATTTGCAAATTTTCAAAAAAACTACAGGAAAAAAGTTTCCCCAAAGCTTATTGGACCAATTGATCGGTGCAGTTGAAACAGTCTTCAAATCCTGGGAAAGTCCAAGAGCAATTGAGTACCGAAAAATTCGAAACATCTCTGGATTGATGGGAACAGCTGTAATTATCCAGACTATGGTTTTTGGTAATATGGGAGTCACATCGGGGGCTGGCGTTGGATTTACACGTAACCCTACCACGGGAGAAAATATCTTATTTCTTGATTATCTCTCAAACGCACAAGGGGAAGATGTTGTGTCTGGAAAACACCTGTGTCAAGATGTCCATTACCTACACAGGATTCTGCCTCATGTTTATGCTGACATTCAATCAATGAGAAGAACTCTGGAACTTGCGTTCACGGACGTACAAGATTTTGAATTCACTGTACAGGAAGGAAGGTTGTTTCTCCTACAAGCAAGGACAGCAAAAAGAACACCATGGGCTGCATTAAAAATTGCAGTTGACTTGGTCAGTGAAGGGATAATTGATCCTCATACAGCAATAAAACGATTAGAAGAATATGACATATATTCTATCAAGAGACAAAAAATTTTATCAAAGTCCGTACTACAACCCCTATCTACAGGTACATCTGCAAGTCACGGAGTAGTGGTAGGAAAAATTGCTTTTACATCAGAAAGGGCAAGAGATTTCAAAAACGCTGGCGAATCCGTAATTTTAGTAAGACAAGACATTCTAACCGACGATCTGGAGGGAATATCTACCTCTGATGGCATTCTTACTGCTACAGGGGGAAGAACTTCGCATGCGGCAGTAGTTGCAAGACAATTGGACAAAGCATGTATTGTTGGCTGCCATGACCTGGTCATAATTCCTGAAAATAACATCTGTAAATTGGCAGAAACAATTTTGAACGAAGGAGACCTTATCTCACTTGACGCTAATTCGGGTAATGTTTACAATGGCAAACTTGAGATTGTTGAGGAAAAACCGACTGAATTGATTGACCAAATTGAAAAATGGGGTAAAATCTAAATTTCTTTTTTATTGTTTCGTAGATAAGCAAGCCAATATATGAGGCCAATAAAGACAGAGCCGCCCACAATGTTTCCCAAGGTAACTGGTAGTAGATTATCAAGTATGCCCATGTAATTAAGATGAGAAGTATCTACTGTTATTCCCGCTGTTTGCATTGCTGACAACAATGAAGAGTCATTTTTTATTATTAATGCAAATGGTAAGAAGTACATGTTTGCTACACTGTGTTCAAACCCCATGGCCGCAAAAGCGGTAATTGGAAATATTATTGCCAGATCTTATCACTAACCTTTTTGCCACTAGCTGCAAGCCATATGGCTAGACAGACAAGACAGTTGCAAAGAATTCCCAAGAAAAATGCTTCAACAAAACCAAGGCTAATCTTACGATTTTCTATCTCTAATGCTCTTATTCCAAATTGATAGTCATTGTTGGTCCAGGCTTTACTCATGTAAAGAATCCATGCAGTTACAACCGACCCTATGAAATTTCCGCCATATACTATTGCCCAATTTTTTAACATCTTGGCTGCTCCTAGTTTTCTACTTGCAACGTTAATTATG
>DAHUYT010000052.1 GCA_027315065.1 Nitrososphaerota archaeon
TTACCGTCAGCGGGAATTGTAGCTGATACTGGAATGTATGTTAGTCCAGTCTGGTTTATCTGAAAACTGTTAGTTGTATTGGTTCTTTCATATCATCCACTTTGCACCAGTTCTTTAAAACACGAACAAATTGATTTTAGATTCGAGTCGGTCTGACTAGATACCACCGTGGTCATTATTTTGAACCCATTTTTGTAAGAATATTAAGTTTTGATTTCAGATATAATCTATAAAATACAACTAATGATGCAATACTTATTAAAAGCACAATTTCAGCAAAAGGAAATTCTGGTGTGGCTGATGATTGCAGGGGCAACCCCGACGTACTAGAATTTTCAGAAAGCGTTACAGGAAGCATACCCGAATAACCTACTACGTTTTCTGTGCGTATATTTGGTTCGTATGGAGAACAACCAAAATTATCTCCATTGCCAAAACCCTCAAAAATTTTAGAATTAACTTTTGACTGGTTAAGACCTACTACTAATGGATAATAGTTTCCACAGAATCCAGTGTATATTTCAAAGGCTCCCGTAACATTATTTTTAGGAGTTATTGTATATGTTACATTGTATTTTGATTGGGATATAGTTAGGTTAAGAGAGCTTGGCTCTGTGACAACAATAATTGAACCGACTGGTCCTCCAGAGTTTGGCACAGAATAGATAAGTGGGTATAGAGTCCAATTACCAACTGTAGAAAATGTGAATTCGATGTTGATCCTTGCAGAAGAGTTTGCTTTCATAAAGAATACTGAAGTGTTTGTATCTGCTGATGCAAGACTGGAAGTAAGTGATGATAGAAAGACTGTTGCAATTAATGAGATATAAAGAAAATTTTTCATAAGGTATTGTCATACTCACAACAGATTAAAAAACCAGTATGTTCTCTCCAAGATACAATCTCACTCATATGTTAATTTTCCATAGGAATTTGTCCGTAATATCCAGCGTTTACTGGTATCTGAATGCTGTTGTATGAATTGTTATAATACATTGTACCTGACATTGTAACTGAGGAAAAGTTAGCCAAGGTTGATGTGAGGTTGTTGTGTTCATTTCGTTCTATAATGTAGTCTGCAAACTTGGGATAGCTCATGGGATAATCATAACTTTGTGAACCACAAACTACACCGGGATCAGTAGTAGTATCTTGAATCGACATGACATACTGAGATGAAGTAGCGCTTGAATTCCTAGTGCTGTCTATAATGTCAGATGCAATGTTGTCACCCGGGTAGACTGTCATATTAGAACAGTATACTCCATTGGTCATGTTACCCAAAAACTCATACCATATTGAATAGTGTTTAGTACAACTACTATCGGAATTGGAAGTGCATGTCATGTTTGAATTACTTCCACCTTGGGCAAGTTTATTATCCGAACCGGTAATACTATCTTGTAATCCATTCCACACCGCGATATCACAGAATGGTTTTCCATTACTGAAATTACATGCAGGATTGTACGTGGAATTAGTTGGATAGTATACTGTTGGTACTTGCCATGAAGAGGTAGTTTCCCAAACCGGATATTTTGTACCATTTGGTTGATCATAGTAGAACTCATAGCCTGACCATGTAGTACTATTATAGATGGATGAAGCACGCCTTCCGTTCTTGAAGGCTCCAAGAGTTTGCTTTTTTCTCTTCAGCCGTACTGCAGAGCCGTAGATATCGTCGTGCATATTCATCTACCGAAATGTTTAAAATTAAAAGAAAAAAGAAAATTCTTCAAAATCGTGAATGGGGTCTCGGAGGAAAGGTATGAAGGCCCTTGAGGGGAATCGAACCCCTGTCCGGGGATCCACAGTCCCCTATACTCGCCACTGTACTACAAGGGCCACATAAAATGAAGTCCTTTTCAATCCAGTATTAATCTTAACTGATTTTGTTCTTTGTGATAACTTGTTTTTGGGCGATTTGATTATAGTTTACAATATGAAAGAGATTATGGATTTATGATTCCTCTTCCAATTATCTTTCCCTGTTTTAACATTGTAAGGGCTTCTGTTGCTTGATTTAGTTTGAATCTGTCTGAGATCACTGGCTTTATGATATTTCGCTGCGTTAGGGATACTAGTTCCAACATGTCAGACATGGAACCAGTGTATGAGCCAATTAACTTGTATGCCCTTGTAGGCATTGACACTAGATTTAGTTGTAATGCTCCTCCGAACAAACCAACAAGAATTACGCGCGCTCTTCTCCTGAGTATTTGCATGTCTGTCTCTACAGTCTTGCTTGCGTTAACAAAATCTATTACTGCATCAGCTCCTAGGTTTTCCGTCAACTCCATTATAGCTTTTACAGGATCTTCATTTTTAGAATTAATAGTAAAATCTGCACCATTTTCCTTTGCCACCTTTAATTTATTATCATCAATATCCATTGCTATTATTCTTGCACCAGTAACTGCTTTTGCTAATTGCATTCCCATCAGTCCCAGTCCTCCTGCCCCTACTATCACAACATTATCGTTGGGTTTTAGCTGTGCATTCTTAACTGCACTGTATGCAGTAAGAGCTGAACATGACAATGTGGCTCCAATATCAGTATCCAGGTCATGGATTTTTGCAAGATATTTGTAACTTGGAACCAAAACATATTCTGCATATCCGCCATCATTGTAAACCCCCAAAGACCTAGGTTTATCACATAAATTTTCTTCTCCTACTCTGCAGGCCGGACATAGTCCTTCACCAATCCACGGAAACACCAGAACTTTCTCATTTTTTACAAATCCTTCTACTTCTTCTCCCATGCTTTCTACCACACCAGCAACCTCATGACCAGGAGTTAAAGGATATTTTACACCTCGATCAGTTGTCTTCAGGATTTGACCTCCCGGGCCTTCATAGCCCCCATCCCAAAGGTGAATATCACTGTGACACACTCCGGCAGATTCTACTTTGATCAACACTTGAGATCCCTTGGGTTTTGGAGTTTCGAGATTTTGGATTTCAAGTGGTTCCTTTATTGTAACAATTCGTGCTGCCTGCATGGTTTCATCTTACTAACATGTCATATAAGATAGTTTTTGTAATTCTTATGCCTACATCATATATTGTTAAATACAGCTAAAATTTTCAGTTTATTTCACAATTGAAAAAGAATTCCAAAGTATTCAATCTGATCTTTTTAAAACTTCATCTTCTGACTTGACAATCAACCGTAAGTTTATTACTAACAAAAAAAATATTTGCAAATATGAAATTTAGAATGTGGTATGTCTCAATGGGAATCACTGCAGCGGTGATCTTCTATAGCATGCTCTATTTGGGGCACATACTTTGTGTTCCTATGGGAGACACACCATGTGTATCAATGCTAAACTCTACGTAGATTTAATTAAAACCAAGCCAAATATCCAGATATGAGCTGCTCTGGTGAAACCGTGGAGATAGGTAACGAATTCATCCAGATAAAGCCTACAATTTTAAATCAACTCAAAAAGGCAAAGTATGGAGTGTCTGATCATAGCACAGTAGAGTTGTGTCATTGGACAAAAAAGTCGTTTAGAAACGAAGGGGATTGCTACAAACACAAGTTTTATGGCATCTCAACCCATAGGTGTATGGAATTCTCACCTGCTGGAATGTTCTGCGAGAATAGGTGCGTATATTGTTGGCGCCCAATGGAATTTTTTAGTGCAATGAAGATGCAGCCTGAGAAAGTTGCACCGCCTGAGGTCATTGTTTCAAACTTGATCAAAGAGCGGGAGAGACTGATAATGGGTCATTATGGAGACATTCAAAGCGATAAGAAGAAAATTGATGAATCGCTACTTCCAAGTCATTATGCAATATCGCTTTCAGGGGAGCCTACGATGTATCCTCAACTTCCCCAATTGATAAAATATCTCAAGCAACTTCCTGCAACAAAATCTGTGTTTTTAGTTACAAATGGACAGGAACCTGAGATGCTTGAAAGATTGCAAGATGAAGATGCCTTGCCAACCCAGTTGTATTTATCTACAAATGCCCCTAATGAAGAGGTTTTCCAGCTTGTCAACAGACCAAAATACAAAGATGCCTGGAAAAGATGGAATACTAGTCTTGAGATGCTCTCAGAGATGAATACCAGAACTGTACTCCGGGTTACTTTGATCAAGGGGTATAATGATAGCGACCAATTAATTCAAGAGTATTCCAAAATATTCAATCATGGAAATGTTCACTTTATAGAGATAAAGTCTTACATGCACATAGGCCGCTCAACCAACAGACTGGAGCGTTCTGACATGTTGGACATGCATGAGGTGCGGCGCTTTGCCAGTGCATTAACAAGACAAGACGCTACATATTCAATAATGGATGAAAGCGAAATTTCAAGAATTGTGGTACTACAGAATCAAAAGCGATCTATCGACCGCTGGATTTCTTCTTATGCAGATACCAATTAGCAAATTTTTTCAATGCCAGATACCGGTGTGACATAATATTCTTATTCTTTAGTTGTGAATATGTCAAAGTTTGCCCCTCTGGAATAAATATTGGATCAAATCCCCACTTGCTACCATGTATTTTTTTAGATATTTTTCCACGTACATTAGCATCAAATAATATAACGTCCCCCTCCTTTTCACAGTATGCAATTATTGATCTAAATGAAGCACTTCTTTGTTTTGATAATAATCTGAAAATTCCCTTATTTCCAATAGTATCAAGTGCATAGGACGAGTATGGTCCAGGGAAGCCTTTCAATGATGAAATAAATAGTCCATCATCTTCTATCATTACTGGTTTGGAGCATAATGAAAATGCTTGCCTGGCTTTGTGTTGCGCCACTTCTTCCAAACTATTTGTTTGTATTTCCTGAAGTTTGCACTTGAAAAATTCTAGCGATATGCCAAATCTCGACAAAATGGCGCTAGCTTCCTTGAACTTGTTTTCATTGGATGAAGCAAAAAATATGCTAGATGACATTTGCATACCTACCCCTTTTCTCTATACCCAATACCTGTAAGATGACTTGCTCCTTCCTTGAATTGCCTACAATTTTGCCATATCCCCTCAAAAATGACAGCCACGCCGGATTTACGACTGCAACATGGGCACTGTTTAGTACCTCTTTGAACAACCTAAGATCAATGGCGTGATCCTCTATTCTTTCTGTTCTCTGGGCAAGTCCAAAATCTAAGGTTATCAATCTATCAGATGTGAGTATAAAATTAGAAGTGGTAACATCGCCATGCATTATGCCATTCTTGTGTAAAGTACCAACTATTTTTCCAATTTTTTCACATGTTTTTATTATCATTTTATTTGGCAAGTCTCGTACCAGTTTACCTGGTATAAATTGCAAGTAAATTTTGAATTTATTTTGATCCACAAAATAAACAAGAGGTGTATTGACCCCCAATGATTTTACTTCTGAGATCATCTTTGCTTCCCTAATTGTTCGCAGTGTACGAATTCTATTATCGAGAATTTCATTACGATATTCTTTTCTTTTTCTAATTTTGAGAATAGATTTTCTACCATTCCATGTTGTTATGTAAATATCAGCCTCTGCCCCCTTTTTCATTAATTTCAATACCACCAGGTATCACATTACATAATTTAAGTCACAATTATTCAGAAGGATTTCTCTCATTACTAATTTTATCAATGTAACAATATGGATAACAACTGCAGACTTGATACCATTAACTTGACAATTATACAAATATACAGTTATAACATACAATGAAAAAAAGATTTCGTGGAACCAGGCGAAAAAAAAATCACCCAAGAGGACTGTTCAGAGGATACAGCTGGCATGGGTATTCTTACTCTTACTAACATGAGAATAGCTTTTGACAAAACAGAAGGTAGAATTATGGATTTTTCTAAAATGTTTGGTGAGACTGTAATAGAAGCTAGGCTAAATGACATAGTTGAAGTAACAAAAGAAGGAAGATTTATCAAAAAACTTCTAATTAAAATCAAAACCAACGAAGGCGAGAAGGCATACAAGTTTGGCGTCTTTAACAACGGAAAATGGGAAAAAATGTTGAAGACAGCTATTTCTAACTATAAGGATCAGTAAAGTATCTCTACGGTATCCAGTCTCCACGACTGCTTTACAAATGTATTTTCCAGCTTTGTACCGCCTTTTTTTGAAGATTCCAACAACCCAACCCATGATATCTGAGAGCCACAGTCTCCAGAATATTCTTTTGGAGCTACAAAGAATTTACAACCATGTCTTTTACATATACTAAAAAGTATTTCTGACAACCTCGCATTGGCTGCTACACCGCCTACTACTAGAAATTCTTTCTTTCCTGTAAACGATAAAGCTCGCTCTACAGCTTCTCCTATCATTGAAAATGCTGTTTCTTGCAATGAAAAGCATGCAGTCTCCAGTCCTTTTGGAATTATTCTTTTTGTGGCAGAAAGAAGACCTGAAAAAGATACGTCATTTCCTTTTACTACATAGGGCAGGGTCTCATAATTAGATGACTTGGATGCAAGTTCCTCTATTTTTGTACCGCATGGTGATGCAAATCCAGCATGTCTTCCAATTTGATCTAACAGTTGTCCTAGCGTTATGTCTAGCGTTTCACCAAACACCCTCCATTTCTTGCCTAGAAACGCCAGGATCATAGTATGACCACCTGATACAAGTAAAACAAGAGGATCTTTTGCACCGGTAAGCATCTTGCCCAGTTCAATATGACCAAGTGCATGATTCACAGGATATACCGGTATATCATAGTATGAAGAAAGGGATCTTGCCACAACTGCGCCAATCCTAAGACACGGGCCAAGACCCGGACCTGCAGCATACGATACCAGATCAAGCTCGGTAATTTTTACACCTGCCTTTTCTAGGCATTCTGATAGTACTTGAGGAGAGTTTTCTGCATGATGGCGTGATGCTTCTCGCGGGTGTATCCCCTTGCCTTCTGGCGGTCGGTATATTTTTCTAACATCAGACAGAATCCTTCCATTTTTTCCTTTTTTCTTAATAATGGCACATGAAAATGTGTGGGCAGTGCTTTCTATTCCTAGACAGAGCATATCATTATCCTCTACTTAGTGTTGACATTATTTTCAACACGTCCCCATTTTTTAATTGA
>DAHUYT010000053.1 GCA_027315065.1 Nitrososphaerota archaeon
TAAGAAGGGGTCAGTCAAGTTTGTTGGAATTTGCACAATTTTTCCTTGTTTATCTTAAATAAAACTGATAGGTAGTTAAAAGACTTCAACCTGATACTTGAACAATCCAACGCCCCTACACCGCCCAGCCCTACCTTCTACTTGTTTCATATCCCAAAATCTGGTCTTTCGTCAATTAACTATATGTGAAGAAAAGGACAGGCAAATCAAGCTCAGACGGCTATGATAATGCAATGTATATTGGAATGGATCTGCACAAGAACTTCCTACAGATTGCCGTAATGGACAACAACGGAAAAGTACTGAAAAACTCCAAAATAGAAAACAATCACAAGCAGATAAGGTATGAGTTTACGTCCCGGCTTAAATGTACTTGACTACCTCATCGAGAATATTGCATTGCCGCAGATTCCACGTCATGATACCAGTCATCAGATTTCCAAACATCCTCATCCCCTTCTCGTTTCGCACCAGCCAGCGAATCTTCCTGTGAATCACTTATTCCCGCAGTGCCTGCTCAGCCGCGTTGTTTGTCGGCGGAACTCCGGGATGCAGCAGAAATGTAAACAGATTGTTTTTTGCGTTCCCAAGTTTTGTGACAAACTTGCAAAGCTGCAGGTCTTATTCTAGAGGGGTCCGGACCATGTTCATGGTATCAACCTCGTCTTTCTCGGATACACCTTTGTAACTGTCCCGCAGTTGGCGCACTTGACAGCCATGCAGTTTCTATCAGCAGTGCACACAACAAGAAACATATCCAGCCTGCATTTTGTGCATCTCACTTACCCACCTCGCCCTTGATTTCTGTCCTGTCCTTGCGGACACGCTCTATATGGCTCATAATTCATTTAAACATGGGACTAATATTAGAAAGGTAGTTTAAATATCAACAGAGAACAACTTCTGTACAAAGATGGCAAGACCCTCGTTTAAAAAAATAATATGTTGGAATTGTGACGTAGAAATTGTGCAATATTTTGATATAAAATATAAGGGAAAAAGAGGTCTATGTCCAGTATGCGGGGTCAATTTTCCATTGGAATGATGACAAATGAGTGAAACCCCAGAATCTACTCATAACGAGAGAAATACTAATGACATAGTTGACATGATGCTAAGCAGAGGCAGAACTGGGTGTCTTGATACAGAATCTCTCATAAAAGAGACTCAAAAAAGGGTATGGGGCTCGCTCAAAAAGGGATATGAATATGGTTATTCTGGAGATGAATCTGATCAATTTCTTCGTGATAATGTATCAAAAAGACAACATATGATAGTAATGTTTGTGGATCTTGTAGGCTCAACAGAAATGTCTCTTACATTACCTACTGAAAAACTCGGCATAATCATAAGCTCATTCTCTCAAGAGATGAGATACGTGATAAAAAATTATGGAGGATATGTACTCAAATATGTTGGAGACGCCGTAATTGGATATTTTATTGCAGAGGAAAACCCTCTTGTTGTTTCTGATAATGCAGTGAATTGCGCAAAAACCATGATCGATGTAATCGAAAGAGGGATCAACCCAATTCTTAGCGAGTATGATTATCCGGAATTACGTGTAAAAGTAGGAATGGATTTTGGCGAAAATGCCATAGTACGATATGGATCCGATAAAATTAGATCGCATGTAGACATATTGGGTCCTGCAGTAAGCATAGCTGCAAAGATTACTGCGTTAGCCAGGCCAAACCAGATCTTGATCGGAAAAGATGTTTATGAAAAATTACATCCATCTTTGAAGGGCCTATTCAAAAAAATGGAATGGCGCGGAAATCAATGGACGTATCGTGATAGAGGGACTGGAAAAATCTATGATGTTTATGTGTTACATGTTTAGATAGTAAATTTATCTGGGCATTCAACATGTTCGTAATGATGATCGGTAAACTTTTGATCTATTATATACATTACAATTTTATACAAATCTGTCGGAACTATGTTTTTTTTACATTTCATACAGTTCATAGATATCATTTCTGACATTTAATTTACATCGATCTGGACATTCTATAAGGATCTGCGATCAACGTAATTTGATAAGAAATGACTGTTACTTGACATAATGGGTTATCTAATGAATGAATTTGTGCGTAAACATGAAATAAGGCCAGACTTGACCTGCTTTTATGTGGGATTACGTTAATGCTAAAAAGACATTTGATTTATACAATCAACCATTTGATATGATTAATTCTCCTTTTGCTTTTCCAAGGGTACCGCCAAGGGTAACTCCACTACTAGGTGTGTCAAATATAGGTAAAATCAAGGATGTAATAGTGCATGACAAAGATGCCATGATGAGAAGACTTGATGATCATCATACAATGTTTCAGCATTACGCATCTGGGCTGTTTAATCTCTCTACAAATCAGTTTATGCCAGGACATCCAATGCATGCAAAAATACAGGCAGTAGAGACATTACAAGAAGAAAATGAGGCACTAAGAAAAGAGAATTCTATTCTAAAGGCTAACAATAACAAAGAAAAGAAAAACTAGGTTGAACTTTATAAAGCCATAAAACATTACGTCTCTTGTGAACAAAACGCCAAACCAAAAATGGAACGAGGAAATTTTCAGGTATAAAAAAAAATGTCAACAAATCATAGGCTTATCTTCTTCGATTAGGTATGTTGGGCTTGTAAATGAGTATGGCAGAACATTAACTGGAATAATTAAACCTGGAACTAACATTCTTTTGAAACCCGAATCTGCAAGAAATGAATTCTTTCTAGTCTCCACCATGTTTAACATGCGTAACAAAATAGATGCGGCAATAGGGAAGATGAATTATGCTATCTTTAAACATGATAAGATAACGCTGGTAGTTTTCCAAAGTAAGGAAGGGATCTATTATGTATCAATAAGCAGAAATGTAACAGTAGATGAAATTGCAAAAATTATTGCAAAAATTAAAAAAGTTATCTAGACAGGTGCGAAGCCATGAAAACCTCTTGCTTGTCTAGGACCGCCTTCAGCTGACGGTTCAAACAATGAAATCATATACTTGTCTGGGTCAAGAACTATGCAATTTTTTCCTACTTTATGAGTAGTAATTTCTCGATATACTGTAACATTGTTTGATTTTAATTCTTGAACTGCTGATTCGATATCTCCTACGATAAGACCTATCACAATGCCATTTTCAATTGAGGTTCCTGTGTTGATGGGTCTTGAGGAAGGATGTAATATTACAGTAGCTCCATCTCTTCCCAACTCTGCCCAATCTCCTCTGTTATTCTTTATGGGTAACCCTATTATCTCATTATAATACTTGATGGATCTTTCCAAGTTGGAAACTGCTATTATTATACTTCCGAGATGTTTTATGTTCATGTGATGATTAAAAGCTCCAATGTTAAAACCGTTATGTTATACCACTTGAACCATGGTCTCTGTTCTTTCTACCCCGTGTATGTTCTGAATTTCTATGGTAACTTCTTTGATCTCGACCAGTTCTTTTACATCAATTAGGGCCACGGCGTCAAATTGACCGCTTACGGCAAAGGAGTCATAAACTGACTTTACCATGCGTAGTCTTGCAGCAATCAACTTTTTAGGAGATTTAACTAGAACTACGGCTTTGACCAGCCTAAATCTACCTCCACTTCAATCAGTGTTTCAGTCGATACAATCTCCTTTATTTTCTTGAAATCTATCACTGTATTGTTTATCTCATCTATGGTACCCTGTAAAACCACTATAATATCGGCTCTGCCTGTGACTATCATGATTTCTTTAATGATTTTTCGTATTTTTTGCAATATCTTTGTAACGTTGTCTACCTTTCCAGGCTTGACGGTAATCAAGCATAAGGCCCTCATGACTCTTTAATTGCACTATTATGGATAAGTGTTTATTATGCGTTAATAAGTAAATAAAATTAAATCTAATCGTCGCCTGCTTCTTGAGATCGAGCTTCTTCAAGATATGCCTTCCTAGCTTCTAATTCTGCCTCTTTATCTATGTCAGTATCGTCTTCCACGACAATTATCCCTGAATCTTCCTCGACGATATCTTCCTTAAGCTTGGTTTTCTCTTTTGGTTTTGCTTTCGTGCTATCTTTCTTAGCCTCTTTTTTTACAGGCGTTTTTGTCTCTTTTTTCTTTTCCTTGGTCATTACGACGATTAACCAACAATGTACATCGTGCTTTTAAACTTGTCTCATCGGGTATTAAAAGGGAAAAATAGATTGTGCGTGTCATCCTTGCAATATCGATGGCGGATTTCTATAGCACCCCATTTTTATTTTTTCAATTATCTTAGTTATTCCTACGTAAGTTCCATTGATGGGATACATGTTGTCTTTTTGGAACAGTCTCCAGCCTGACATTTTGATTATACGACACCATCTGTTTTGCTCATCTTATCTGTAGATATTTTGTTCAACATGTCTTTTACGGGAATTTGGTAACATGCGTCAGATCTACGAGTTGTTTATCAAGAAGTGACAATTACATTGTTTTTACTGCAGACATGGCCAATTGATCATTGGCAATTATTCCTGAAAACCTAACTGTGGTTCATGGTAAGTGTTTTATTTACAATAATTATTTGTATTTGTCTATTAATCTATAGAGTTTGAAAACAACGAGTATTTTTATTAATGATGGGTTACTCTTTTAGTATGAATGAATAAAATACAGAAAAGTGTAGTGATAATTCTTACTGCCGTCTCAGTTGTAGGAGTGCTAGGGATTCCACTTGGCAATCCAAAGTTTATTCCACAGGCTCTTATACTAGAAGGATGCTTCATTGTTCTTGCAGTTTTGACCGCAAAAAATTACAAACATGTTTACATTCCAAACTTCATAATATCTGGAGTTGTCATAATCGGAAACAGTATTTTTTATAAACATGTCGAGATAATGACAACATTTCATCCGCTCTACAACGCCCTAGTCTTGATTATTGGAGGATATGTTTTACAAATTTTGCTTTTGATTACAAATTATCTAGCATATAAGCAGCACAAACATTTGATTACTAGTAGAACAAATTAGTGTCAAAAGTATTTTTTAAATCATGTGGTGTAACCGAATAATTTTGTCAAATCATCTCAGATTCCACCTTGAAAATGTGTCATCTGAAAATGTGTAAAATAATATCCGGAAAAACACATGTCCAGTTAAAGTTTTAATGTAACAAACATATCATCAATATAAAAATCTCGTCTTGGTTAGAGTTGTTTCATATCTTCAAAGATCTTCGATGTGGTGACTTCTAGATCACATTTATTTTTTATTTTTAATAGTACCTTGATCTCACATAATCTTGTTGTATGGTATGATGCATCCTCCTCAAGACCCGCATGCACCTTCCAGCGATTTCTTTTTTAATAATTCTTTGCTTAGATCCTAGATCATTTCGTTCTACATGTATTAGATCGTGCATCGACACATTCTTGTGTTCTACATTATCTTCTCATTTGTCACACATTCAAGCAGTAGTCTGTTTCTATTGCAAAGTTTCTGCTCGTCTTTTTTCTTACTAGGATATCAGAGGTCCACTAGGTGAAAAGAGATTCTAGATCAGCATATTTGTTAACAGTAATCGTATCTCTTGTTCTGCCGAGTATACGGTTAGGCACTTCGTAGCAGCGGTTTACACTCAAACATCTCCAATATAACCCTAGATTCTTTTTAGTTGCTTGGTTGACATGCACGATATCCCTTTCCTTTAGATACAGAACAAAGCTGCGTGATTCTTTTAAGAAAGATCCTAAATGCCTGATTTATGGAACAAAGATTAACATGCGCAAACCATTCCGATGAGATTGTTCTTGATCAAATAGGATGGAATAATTTTCGATGCCCAAGGTGTGGAAGTAATTACACCATTGGAAGAAAGGTGACAATATAGGATAAGCTC
>DAHUYT010000054.1:0-2024 GCA_027315065.1 Nitrososphaerota archaeon
TCAACGAAGAATTGATTGAAGGTGACCTTGCTCTTGGAACTGTCGCGCCAAAACATGCATTAGATTATTTGGATGACGCACTTTTTTCTCACATATTGGACAGAAATAAAGACGCCAAATACGCACTTGTTGATTGGGGAGGTCTTGGCAAAAATAAACAGAAGATAATTGATCTTATACAAACCACTGATCTAGAGATGATAAAAGTTTGAATCTAGAAGAGAAAGTCTACAAAAAATTAATGGAAGTCAAAAAAGGTAAAGTTACAACATATGGCGAACTTGCAAAAGCTGTTGGGCTAAAAAATGGCCAAAGGCTAATTGGAAGAATCATGAACAAGAATCCGTATCCTGTGATAATACCATGTCATAGGGTCATTATGTCAAGCGGTAAAGTAGGTGGGTATGCATGGGGTGAGAAAGTCAAGACCAACATGCTTGCAAAAGAAGGAATAGCAATCAAGGATGGTAAAATTGATGATCTTACAATAATTCACAGGTTTTAATCTTATTTCTTGGAACGAATTTCTTCTATTAAGCTTCTCAGATGAGCAAGGTTTCTTACCTGATTTCCATTTACTTGTTTGTACAAGTCCCAATAAGACTCATTTGTGATTTCCTTTCTTGCCTTTGATACTTTTAGCTGATGGCGCATTGCTCTGATTCTCTTGACGTATACTTCCTTCTTTCCAACTCTTGCTCCTCTGCTGCCTTTTCTTGATCCATGTTTAGTACCACGCTTTCTTCGTTGAGCTTTTTTAAAGTGAGCTCTTCCTTTAGAAGTGCCCTTGATTGGTTTTATCTCTATCACATTTGCGGTTATCAAACTTCGTATATTGTCGCGTGTAATGGCATCAGCAACATCATCTAGATAAGTTGGATCAAACTTTACCCTGTCAGTACCAACTCCGAGAATTCTGGATACTAGCTGTCGCTTTGTTTTAAGATTTACTACCACTTGTTGACACTCTCGCGTTGAAAACCTTAAAGTTCCTCTCTTTTGCTTTGGCGATAATCTCAAGCCTCTTTTTCTGTCCTACGCCATGGGCAAACCTAACACCATCAATTTTAGGATCAAGTTTTTCTAAATCTTTCAAGTTGTAAACTAAATTATCAGTATAACCTGATGGATGCAACCATCTTGCTACCCTAGGTCCACCATAACCTATCTTTACAAGGGATGGCCAGCCTTTCTTTTGTTTTCGTTGATGATTGTCAATTCCCTTTGGCTTTCTCCAAGAAGTGGAAAGCTTGACATATCTCCAACTTTCCTGTCTGACAAAGCTAGGCTTGTTCTTGGTTACTTTTTTCCTAAGTTCTAAAGCTTCTTTGTTGATTGGCATGTAGAGGTTTCTGCCTGAATTTTACAATAAATACGTTTCTTGATAGATACTATGTGATCCGAAGAGATAATAAGGAAATTCCAACGAACCGGTTTATCCAATGATTGAGGATTTGGAGCCAACCATTACTCGTCTATTCGTATCTCAGTTGGAACAAATTGGTATAAAACCGGGGAATATAAGCAGAAACTTGCAAACCAAGAATCTAGTAGATCTTATAGTGGAAAAAAATGAAGGCCTTTTGACTGCAAATGGTGCAATATCTGTTAAAACTGGTAAATACACTGGCCGATCTCCGGATGACCGATTTATCGTAGATGATGAACAAACTCACAATACTGTAGACTGGGGAAAGATAAATCACCCGTTTTCAGAAGATAAATTTGATAAACTGTTTGAGAAGATGAAAAGACATCTAGAAGGCAAGGCAATATTTGTCTTCGATGGATTTGTAGGTGCAGATCCGGAGCACAGATTGCCAATTAGAATTATCACCGATCATGCTTGGCAAAACTTGTTTGTAAGACAGTTATTCATAAGGCCATCAGCATCAGAACTTGAATCTCATAGACCTGAATATGTCCTACTTTCAATAAATGATTTCAAAACTATCCCTGAAGTTGATGGTACAAGGACAGACGTCTTTATCATACTTAACTATACAAAAAAAATTGTGCTCATC
>DAHUYT010000054.1:2266-3673 GCA_027315065.1 Nitrososphaerota archaeon
TGGCTGTTATGCCAAATGCATTAATCTCAATAAGGAAGCTGAACCACAAATCTGGAATGCAATAAGATCTGGAACTGTATTGGAAAACGTAGTGATTGACAATAAAACAATGATGCCAAACTTCAACGATGGTAGCTTGACAGAAAACACGCGAGCCGCATATCCTCTTGACTACATTCCAGGAGCAATAATTCCAAGCTTGGGTGGGAACCCGAAAGTCGTTATCTTTCTTACAGCTGACGCATTTGGAGTGATGCCTCCAATTGCAAGATTGACAAAAGAAGGATCCATGTATCACTTTATGTCAGGTTATACCAGTAAACTTGCTGGAACAGAGAGGGGCATCACAGAACCCAAAGCCACCTTTTCAGAATGTTTTGGTGCACCATTCATGTCTAGACATGCATCTGTTTACGCAAATCTTCTAGGGGAAAAGATTACCAAACACAAGACTGTTGTATATCTTGTCAATACTGGGTGGTCAGGAGGTCCATATGGCATAGGAAAAAGAATGAACATAAATCATACAAGAAGAATGGTTACTGCTGCGTTGACAGGTGAACTTGATGCTGTAAAATACAGGCATGATGATGTATTCAACCTAGACATACCTACGGAATGTCCCGGTGTTCCATCTGATGTATTGAATCCTCGTAATACTTGGTCTGAGAAGGACGCATATGATATATCTGCAAAGAAACTTGCTCAAATGTTTGTAGAGAACTTTAGAAAATTTGGGAACATTTCAAAGGAAATAGTACATGCGGGGCCACAAATCTAATTTTATCTACGTCTAGAAACCCAACCTATTATGACAGTTAACACTATAATTCCTGAAATTATTGCCACTTGTTTTGTAGGAATTCCTATTATGCTTTGAAGGTCTAAGATGTTCTTTTGCGCAACCTCGTTGACAAGTACAGTTTGGTATGCCTCATCTGTTTCATTTGATCTCTTAATCTGGGCCAAGATCCAGTATTGGCCTTTTTCATAAACAGGAAGGGAACTAGTCTCTTGAGGGGTGATCGAGGTACTGATGCTTCTATCTGTACCAGCCTTTATTAGGGAAATTTTTGCATAAGACCATTTGTCAGGATACTTGATTGAAAAGTGGAGAGTTCCATTGCTTTGGTCTACTAGGAGAGTTCCCTTTGTCATATGAATAACAACAGGAATGCGATAACTTGTCTTGGTATCTTTTAGAGTGAGAAATCCATCATAATTTCCTTCACTTTTAACGATATCTGAAATTTTGACATTTAAAGTATCATTAGATTGAGAATAATCAAAACCCAAACTAGTTTCACTGGATGCGAAATTTACCTTCATTTGGGGTATACTAGTACCATCAAGAGTTCTAAGATGCAGTATCTTTGTCTGAGACTGATTGTCAAAAGATAGGTTGAA
>DAHUYT010000054.1:3682-5731 GCA_027315065.1 Nitrososphaerota archaeon
CTGGGGTATACTAGTACCATCAAGAGTTCTAAGATGCAGTATCTTTGTCTGAGACTGATTGTCAAAAGATAGGTTGAAAACTAGACTATGTGGTGATATTATTAAATTCGATTCCAGTGCTCTGGTAATGTTCAGTCTTCCACTTCCAGCAGCAGAAATGGGAAAAAGATTGCCATACGCATCAGTAACTGGATCCGTTGTAGTAACAAGCAGCGATGCTACATCTGAAGGTGGCAATCCGGGATATTTTTGTAAAATAATTGCAGCGGCTCCAGCAACATGAGGAGCTGCAAAACTTGTACCGCTTGTTAGATTGTACTTTCCTCCAAGAGTTGTAGAATTTACAAAGACTCCAGGTGCAACAAGATCTGGCTTTATGTAGAAAGGCGATACTGGCCCTCGGGAGCTAAAAGGAGCGATAAAATCTGGATGATAAAACACATTCAAGATTCCTGTTGTATTGTAAGTCAACATGGACTTGAGTGCAATCCCATCTTCATTTGATAGTGAGATGACCGGTATTCTTGGTGTATACGTTGAAGTTTTATTCGGTCCTATAAGATCACCAAAAAATATTCCAGTTTCGTTGTTAAACACAACCAGTGCTTTTGCGCCCAAATCTGCGGCGTTTTTTTCTTTTTCGGAAAAATAGACTTTCTGTTCCTTCACATCACTTCCCCTTTCTTCAAGAAGTATGGCTCCTTTAACATCTATATTTTGAAGATCTTGTAGCCTTCCATACGAACCATAAACTATTTTGCCTTCAATGGGACCTGACAAGCTTTGGACTCCTACCATTGGAAGAACTTGGTATTGTTTTTTACCGACCTCAAAAGTCGCTACTAGGCTAGATGTCAAGTTGTTGTATGTTGCGCCAACTGTAATTGCGTTGACGTCTTTACCGGGACTGCCAATCGTATCTTCTTGTGGACCATTATTTCCTGCAGCCACAACTATGACAATTCCTTTTTTTACTGCCTTATCAATTGCATTATCAATTTGATCATCCGTTCTGTTGATCCCTAAACTAATGTTTACGACATTGACTCCGTCTTGTATTGCTCGTTGAATAGCTTTGACTATGTAATCTGATGATACTGCTTCGCCAGTTGATGAGACCTTGTATGAAAAAAGTTTTGACTTGGGAGCAATTCCGGTAAAATTTCCATCAGCTGCAATAATGCCTGCTACTGCTGTTCCATGACCATTAGTATCTAGGGGTTTCTTGCTTGGGTCAACATAATCATATCCTCCAATCACCTTTCCAGATGGGCCAAAACCTAAAAGATCTGGATGATTATAATCTATTCCGGTATCTATGATTCCAACCTTGATTCCTTGACCATCCAGTCCATCTAATCTGGCCGCTTTGGCACCGACAATCTCCATACTTTTTTGTAAATTGTTTGAAATTTCCTGTTCGTTTGATTCTGATAAAAACAGAAATATGCAAAAAATGAAAAGGAGTGAAAAAATCGGCAATCGGTTAATCACAAATTATCTGGAATCTGACTTAGATAAAATGCATTTGCAACCAAAGCCATAAATGGCAAGAACTAGGTTGACGTATCATGGTAAAATACGAACTTCCAAAGTTACCATATGCGTATGATGCGTTAGAGCCGCATATTGATGCCAAAACAATGGAAATCCATCATTCAAAACACCATCAAGCGTATACTGATGGCTTGAACAAAGCTTTGGAGACTCTAAGTTCTGAGCTACAAAACATGGAGTTGTCCAAATTACTTGCAATCTTGGATAAAGTTCCAGAAAGCGCAAGGGGGGCCGTGAATTTTCACGGAGGTGGATATGATAACCACTCATTGTTCTGGAACCATATGAAATCAAATGGTGGCGGAAAACCAGGTGGAAGCTTGGGTGATGCAATTAATACAGCGTTTGGCAGCTTTGATATCTTCAAAGAGAAATTCACAAAAGACACAATTGCTATTCAAGGAAGCGGTTGGGGCTGGTTAGCATACAACACACAAAATAAGAAAGTTGAATTCATCACAATGCCAAATCAGACTAGTCCTAGAACTAAGA
>DAHUYT010000055.1:0-3672 GCA_027315065.1 Nitrososphaerota archaeon
GTGATCTAAACATTGCAAAAAAGATTGCCAACTTTGCGATCAGGATCAAATCTGGCATGTAAAAAAATGTAAAACATTTTGGATTAAAATCTGTGATTGTAAACCGTCCAGATCGCAGGATCTCTATTATCTACTCAGGATCTACTTCAAAGAAAAACCTTCTTCAACTAGCCTCAAAAATAAATTCTGAACCACTTGTATAATTGAGAAAACTACAATCTGAAAATAAAATCACTTTGCTCTAGAGATAATTACATCATTTGAATATATTCTGAATCTAGATTTACCAAAAGATTCTGTAAAACTACGATAGTCATATCAAAATAGCTTTGTGTAGTCATTATGCGTGGGAAAATATCATATTCCATTGTTGTCTTTGTTTGTTATCCTTGATCATGTATGCAAATTTGATCTTATCATATCTCTGCAAGAAATAGATTCGTGTAACTCAAGCAACATATGTTTTGATCAAATATGTATCGTAAAAATACGTATACTTCAGATATATTTTTGATATTGGATCTAAAAATAAGATCCGACGTAACTGTTTTCTTTTTAAAGTTATATTGTCAAAATAGGCATAGGTGCCTAAGATTTGAATAAATTATCAAACATTACAACTTACAAGATATAGACCTATAATCATACACGATAAATCATGTCAAACCAAACCGTTTCATCTATGGTGCCTTCTGGCAGTAATTTCATGAGTAGAACAAGAATTGATTTTTTTAAAACAAGCGTGCAAAAATGAGAAGATGCAAAGTCAAAGATGAGACTAAAGGCCGCCATTTTACGAAAACAAAAAAGAACATGCACCGAGATAACAAGCAGTCTTGATGTATTGTGTTCAACTCTCATCTACTGACTGCAGAGGATGGATGAGCAAGGAATTGTGGGTGCCCACCACAAAAAGCATCGGGGTGCAATCTTTTCTGAGCAAACCACATCTAGTGCATCTAAGAGGTGATCTTGTACAAAATCCATTAGGTGTTTGGCTTTTCACAATCTTTGTAGACAACAAAGATGATAATTGAGCATGTAGATAAGAGATACGACGTTACATATGCTGCAAGAAGCATGAGAAAACTGCTGCCGAGAATTGACTTGGCAAAAAAACCTGAATTACCTTGCATATCGCAAGAGTAACAAGGTAAAGAGCATCTAAAATCAACAAAACCACGCGTTGTAATAGTTCACTTTCCAATCTATATGCCTGAGCTCAACCCGCAATTGAAGTGCAGTGGGGTGAAATCAAGAAGAACCTTGAAAACCAGTTCTTTGCAAATACCGATAATATCCAGTACTGCCTAAAGCATATTCTAAAGAGGGGCGATATACTGGTTGTAAAATTATTCAATTGTCTAATGCCTTGACTATACTGTACAAAGAAATTGGAGACTGTCTACCTGGATCAAAAGTTAGTTGATGTACTATATACATTTCAAAAACTTCAACGGATCATTGACAATCTTCAAAACGCTTAAATAGAAAGCGGGGCACACGTCAAAACAGCAAATGAAAACTCTCATTGCTATCTCAATTATAACATTAGTTGCTCTAGCACTAGTTCCACAGATGTATCTTGCACATGCCCAGCTTGCGCAGCAAACATCTGAAAAGCAGTACCTCAACCTAAGAGCAGTGGTATGGAATGAGTTCTTCAGAATGACCACTGCCGCATTTACAGTCGGTGCGGTTGTCTCAGGTACGCTGATCTGGCTTGTCTGGAGATTTCGAGAATCAAACCCAAAGAACAAGGGCCCCACCAAATGGGAGCATCTTGAAGATCCAACAGCTGGAAGTTACGAGGAGGATGGTCATTAGATGGGTCATGATACTGCCGAATGGGTCTTTGTTGCTATTGTTATCGCCATTTTGATCTATGTTGGTGTAGATTCATGGGTAGTTCAAAAGGCGGTTGAAGATGTTCCAGCAGATGCCGAGGTTATCAAGGTAACAGGTCAGCAGTGGTACTGGAGCTTTGAGCATCCAAATGGAACAAAGGAGGTTAATACTTTACATCTCAAGGAGGGAAAAGCATACCTGTTTGAGATCTATTCAAGAGACGTCATGCACTCGTTTAACATCCCAGACTGGGTAGTCTTTGAGGACGCAGTTCCAGGTCATGTAAACCATGCATGGTTTGCGCCAAATGAAGTAGGGTCATATCCTATCCAGTGCAGGGAATATTGCGGATTATTACATTATAACATGAGAGGAACGCTAATAGTGGAGCCTAGTAACTGATCATGAAAATAACCAAAAACATTTTATGTGTAACAAAAATATTTAGGATGGAGAAAGTTACATGGCACTAGAACTTCAAAAACCACGACCAGTCTGGCAGATAATGTTTTCGACACATCACACTGATGTAGGTTATCTATATCTCATATTTGGTATTACATTCTTGTTTATGGGCGGAGTACTGGCCATGATAATCAGGACACACCTATTCTTCCCAGGCCAAGGAGTTCTAGTATCAGACTCGGCAACATTTAACAGAATATTTACAGTTCACGGTCTTACGATGCTCTTTTTGTTTGCCCTGCCAGTTGCAAACGGTATTGGCAACTATCTTGTTCCAATCATGGTAAGGTACAAAGATATGGCATATCCAAAGCTCAATGCTATTGCATTCTGGATGAATCCAGTAGGTGCCGCATTGCTCTGGCTTGGATTTGCAGATACTACATGGGTATCATATGCCCCATACTCTATAATTCGAGCACCAGGACCTGCTGCAGATATGTTCATATTTGGAATGAAGATTCTTGGCATATCATCAATTTTATCATCGATTAATTTTGTTGTAACAATTATCAAGTGCAGGCACCCAGACCTTCCACTAAGAAGGGTTCCGCTGTTTGCATGGTCAATGCTTACAGTATCTCTTATGACAATTGTCGCAATGCCAACATATGCAGCAGCACTTATCATGATGTTAACAGACAGACTAGGACTTTCAGGTTTCTTCAATCCATGGGCAGGCGGAGATCCAATTGCATACTTGCACCTGTTCTGGTTCACGTTCCATCCTGAGGTGTACATCTTTTTGTTACCGTCAATTGGAATGATGTATGAAATTATTCCAAGATTTTCAAGAAAGCCATTGTATAGTCAGGCCTCAGGTGTGTTTGCATTTGTGATGCTCGGTATCATAGGCTTTGCATCCTGGGGGCATCACATGTACTCTACAGGAATGGACTTTACAACAAAGGTTGTCTTTATGATTGGTACTCTAGCTGCAGTTCCTGCATCTGGAATGCATGTCTTTAATTTCCTTGCAACCATGTGGGGCGGCAGAATTAGGTTTGCAGCTCCAATGAAATTTGCAGTTGGCGGAATTGCGCTATTTTTCTCTGCAGGTGCTGGCGGTGTGTTAAACTCTGCAATGCCGCTAGACTTTATCACACACGGAACATATTGGGTTGTAGGTCACATGCACTTGTTCCTTGTAGGAACAATTGGATTTGGATTTGTAGCCATGATATACTACATGTTCCCGTATATCACAGGTAGAATGTACAGTGAAAAGTGGGCAAACGTTCACTTTATTGGAATGCTCTGGGGAACTGTTCAGGTATTCTTCACACAACACTTGCTTGGTCTTGAGGGAATGCCAAGAAGAGTTTATGATTATCCAACACAATTCACGTCATGGGTACA
>DAHUYT010000055.1:3682-5629 GCA_027315065.1 Nitrososphaerota archaeon
ACACAACACTTGCTTGGTCTTGAGGGAATGCCAAGAAGAGTTTATGATTATCCAACACAATTCACGTCATGGGTACAGCTAAACCAAATTGCAACTGTGGGAGCTTGGATACTTGGAGCAAGCTTTGGTGTATTCTTGGCCATGTTAATCTACTACTCTGCAAAAGGCAAGCCCGCCAATTTGGACGATCCGTGGGGACTTGGTGGCAAGTATTACTATCCGATAGAGGCAAAGAATCCGCACGGTGGTCGCTCGGGATATGGTACATCTGACGCAAAACATACACCTGAAATAGAAGCAAAGAATCCACAAGGCGGTCTCTCAGGACACTGATATGAGTAACAACGAACACCAGGATACTATCTATAGGACAACCCCTAGAAGAGTTGGGAAAATGCTTGCAATTATTATCGGTATTCAAATAGTTGGCGGCATAATATTTTTCACGCATTATGATTACTGGAATTCATACCTGCCAAATGCAGGCAAGATTCAAGAATTGC
Source organism: Nitrososphaerota archaeon (assembly GCA_027315065.1). Taxonomy (GTDB): domain Archaea; phylum Thermoproteota; class Nitrososphaeria; order Nitrososphaerales; family Nitrosopumilaceae; genus Nitrosotalea. The sequence continues at coordinate 4,186 of DAHUYT010000055.1, forward strand.
AGATGGAAAAAATGGCAGCGACTCAAACTTCAGGCAGCGGTCCGTCCTCAACGCAGGGAACATTTACGGGAAAAGTGATTCCAATCTCACTAAAATTTGTCGAGTCGCCTGACTTTTCAAAGTATGGCTTTGACGCGCCAAAAGGCTCTCCAGGGTCTGATCCGCAGATTAACGCAAGCGTTGGAGATAAGATTGTATTTTCTGTAACAAACGGCGGCAAGTCATTTCATGCATTTGCGGTTACCGCCTCAACAAGCGGTCCAGGACCTGCAATACCTGGCACAACAATTGGAACTGCTGACAGTCCAATGAAGCCGGGACAAAGTGGCACTGTTACCTTTATTCCAGCATCTGCTGGAACTTACTATTACATCTGTGCGGTGCCAGGCCACCGAGAACTTGGCATGGAAGGGAAGATAGTTGTGGGAGGAGGAAGTGGAGTCAGTAGCATACCAGTAGGGACAGGTGGTACTGTTCCGGCAACCGGAGTAAAAGATTCATTCTCACTTAGCTTCCAGATCAGCCCTGACTTTTCAAAGTATGGTTTTAATGGCACAGGTGGGTCAGGTACGGATCCAACCATTACGGTACATTCAGGTGATACGGTCACAATTAACCTGAGCAATCCAAGCAAGTCATTTCATGCCTTTGGTATAGTGACAAATCCTAGCGACCCAAGCGGGATTGTCTGGAATGCCGCATTTAAGACACCTGATAGCCCAATGAAGCCAGGTGAGACTGGAGTTGTAACATTTGTAGCAGGAACTCCGGGATTATATCATTACATCTGCACTGTACCGGGACATGCTGCACTTGGAATGGACGGACAATTTATCGTGGAAAAATAAATGTATTTTAGGTATCTTGCACTTGCTTCGCTTGTAATACTTTATTGCCTAATGTTCATTGGCGGATATCTAGAGTCAAGCGGGCAGGGACTTGAGTGTCCACAATGGCCGCTGTGTCCTAGCGGATTCTTGCCCTCTGCACAATATCTAACAGAATGGACTCACAGACTGATTGCTGCAACAACAGGTGTTTTGATAATAGCTACTGCCGTTGCAAGTTGGAAAGTTATCGGCTCGCACAGAAATCTTAGAATCACTGGAACACTGGCAGGAGTTTTTGCAGTATCGCAGATAGCATTGGGTGCAATAGTGATCAACACGCAACTCAAGGCAATAATAGTCGCAATTCACAATGGTATTGGCATATTGCTGTTTGCAATGACCCTGCTTACTGCAATCTATGCGTTCAAGTTATCGCGCAGCAAAACAATAGAAACCAGCGCTGGCTCTATAGGCTCTGGCTGAACTTCTCCCTACCATATGTGGTGGGTGCTGGCTTTTTTATGACCCAATACGTCACTGCAATCCTATTTGGATACAAAACGATGAATGTAATTTGGGTAACACAATACCAACAATCCAAGTGATGAAAGCAA
>DAHUYT010000056.1:0-3918 GCA_027315065.1 Nitrososphaerota archaeon
AATAGTTGGGCGCCTGTAATGACTACGAACATAAGTCCCATGCTAAATGACAAACCTCCAAGTATCTGTGTAAAAGTAGAAGTTATCGTAATCTGGCTTGTGGCAAATGTAAAGAATATTCCACCAAGATCTATGAATGCTCCGGCCAATATTGCAAGTAGGAATGTTGAAAATATATTCATATTTTCTTTTTGCATATCTGTCTTTGCTACTTCCTCTGCTGTTTCACTATCCTGCCTGACTAAAATCCGTAAACACCTCCACTGGCCCATAAAGGCAAATCAGGCACAAAAAGGCGTCTTTTGTAACCTAAGACTGTTTACGAACTTCTGTCCGGCAGGTTAGGAGATAATGAATCAGAAGAATCTAAAGAATCAGTATTCGTCATATGTACTTCTGTTAACTTGTCAAGGTTTGAATACTTTTTGTTCTCGGTGTTAACTCTCGAAGTTTAGATCATGTAATCTACATTTTTCTTATCTCTATGTGCTTTCTATAGCAGACAGTAAACTATTGAGATCATCCATATATCATAACAAAAGATTGTAATATTGAATAACGATTAAAAAATGAGCAAGCAACAAACTGAACCAACAAAAGACGTCTATGCCGAATTTAATCAGAATTTTACAAAGCTTTACAATAGTCTAGAAAAATCAAATCCTCAATATCTGCAATCCTTTACTCACTTGCAACAAGAATGCCTAGGAGCTTGGAAAAATTTTATCGAATCAAGCCTCATGCTTCAGCAGCAATATGCTACAAAAAGCGGCGTGAATGCAAATGCTTCCGAGGTTACAACTAAAGCCATAAGAGAAGTAACAGATGAAATGATAAAGACATTTGAAGTACAAAACAAGATTACCTTTACTATCTTGGATACAATGCGACAAAACGTTAAAACCTTAAATGAAAATGCCTCCGCCTTTGCTGGTTTAAACCAGAACATAATTAAGGTCTGGTTATCAAGCTGGGCTGCAAGAAATCAATGAATCCATAGATTTTGCCTATTTTCTAAAACTTTTTTTGTAATGAAGGTTGTGTCATGAGCATGAGTGTAACTATAGGAGAAACCGAGAAAGCAGTGGAAGAGATTCAACTAGAATGCAAAGATCTCGCCTATTCATTTTTGAGCTCTCATGTTATTTTCAAGGATGTAAACATCAAGACATATACTGATGAGCTAGTAGCGATCGTAGGGCCATCAGGATGTGGAAAATCAACTTTAATTAGAGTACTTGCAAATCTGATTCCGCCTACTGCAGGCCACGTGTTCCTGAACGGTATTGAAGTCAAAGCCCCGTCTTCTAGAATCTCACTTGTTCACCAATCTATTGCTACTTTTCCGTGGATGACATCTCTTGATAATGTGAAGATAGTTTTACGAAACAAAGTCAAAGATGATGAAGCAACTGATATTGCAAAAAAAATGATCGCCTTGGTAGGATTACAGGGACATGAGGACGATTATCCCAAAGAAATGAGCGGCGGGATGAGACAAAGGATAGCTATTGCAAGGGCACTTGCAGCTTCTCCAACGATAATGTTGATGGACGAACCCTTTGTGCATCTTGACGAACTTACGGCAAACACGCTTAGAAACGAGATCTATTCAATTCTCTTCAATCCTGAAAACGATCTGAAATCAGTAATTTTGGTATCGCATAATTTGCATGAGGTTGTCCAATTGGCTGACAGGGTCTACGTGATGGGCGGTACACCTGCACGAATCATAAACGAGATCAAAATTGATCTGCCCCGACCAAGGTCAGAAGAAGAACCCGTATTCTATGAATATGTCAAAACGTTATACCATGACCTAATACCAAAAGAATCACGGTGATAGATTATGGAACTGATTTCCATTGCTCTTGCTACCATTGCAAGTTTGGGCAGAGTTCTGGCTTTGATTCTCCTCTCCATAGTTAGCGGCTGGTTTCTTGCCTATTTTGCAGTAAGGAGCAGAAAATTCGAAAACATCTTCGTTTCCTCTGTGAACATATTTGAGTCAATTCCGGTGATAGGTTTTCTCCCAATCGTTTTGGTAGTCTTCATTTCAGGGCTTGGAGGGACACTTGGAGTAGAGGTTGCGGCAGACTTTCTTGTCTTTGATGCAATAGTCTGGAACATCTGGATTGGACAATATCAGGCATATAAGACAGTTCCACAGCCTCTCGTAGAAGTTTCTGAAAATTATAATTTTGGATGGCTGGGTAAGATGAAGAGCCTTTACATACCGTTCTCGTATCCTAGGGTTTCATCTGACATATTTCCAAGTTTTGCAGATGCACTTTTCTATATCATGATAAGCGAGGTCTTTTCCGTTGGAGTTACATCATACAAGGTCTTTGGTATTGGTACATTGATAGTTCAAGCTACATCAGTAGGAGATCTAAATAGTATGTATGAGTGCTTGGGCGTTCTGGCAATAGGAGTTGTTGTGATTACTCTGGCATTTGGCAATTTCAGCAAGTATGCGGTTGCAAAATATGGTCTTAATACACCAACAGAGATTAAGCGATACATGCGTTACTGGAGACCTCACATCAGAAGGTGGCATGCAACTGCCACTCCAACATTTCAGTATTCGATATACACTACCAAAATGAGAAGAGGAATAGAAAACATACAAATGGCAAGAGTGCGGGCAAACCACTCCTTTGAAAGAACGGGAAAATATATTGGTACAGCAATAGCGGGGCTCTTTCTTATCTTCATAGGGTATTCTTCAATCCAGGTTATATTATCTGTACCACACTCACAATGGATTAGCTATTTTGCACAGACACCAAATCTTTTGTATCAGATGGGAGTTGACTACATTCGAGTACTTGCTGTCACACTAGTCTCGTTTGTCTTTGCAATATCACTTGGATATTACCTTGCCGTTCATCGAAGAATAAGCCTTGCATCGTTGCCAATAATACAAACAATCTCGGCTTTTCCCGCACCTGCGTATTTTCCTCTAGTCTTTGCTGCAATCGCACCATTTTTAGCACATAATGCGATACCATTTGCAGAGACTGAGATCTTTGTCATGATTTTGTGTTTTCTTAGTACGTTTTACTATGTATTTTTTGGATTATGGGTGGGAGTAAGAGCTATACCAGTAGAATTTCTAGAATTGACACAAAATTACAAGATAGGCTTTTTCACCAAGATGAGGAGGATAATTATTCCAGCAACTTTTCCGTATCTAGTTACTGGCATTTCAAGTACAATTAACAGTGCATGGGGTGGCTTGGCAGTAGCCGAGTACTGGCCGCACATCTTCAGGAACCAAACCCTCCAAGTACATACTGGCATGATGAAAGTAATCTCTACAAGTATGGTCAATGGAAATATAGGGCTTGCAGCTTGGACTTCACTACTGTTTGCCGTCGTAGTTGGCGTATACGCCATAGTATTCACAAGAAATTTAATGGATCTTGCACGCAAAAAGTACGTAATAGAAGAGGGAATCTACGCAGCATGACCCAATTCAAGGTAATACCAGGTTATTTGGAACCGTAGGCAAAACCTATTTGCAAAAATCCCATGCGTAATTTGTGCGTGGGCTACATCCTGTCAAGCTGGCAGATAGCATGACAAAAAGTGACCTCTATTTTCGTCACGCCAGATGGAAGGGCAGGAGGGTTTGTCCACGGTGCGAATACCGGTTCCTTCTCAGAATCGATGGGAGATACTCATGCAGACGATGCAAGTACAAGTTCAACGAATTCACCGGCACATACCTTGGCAAGCTTAGAATACCCACCAACGTCGTTGCATATCTGCTTCACCTCTTTGCTCTGGGTGTTCCAGCTTACAGGATAAGATTCTACGTTGATCTCAATCTTGGGACGGTAGAACATGCCTTTAGGATCTTCAGGGAGTCAGTCTACGATTCGGCCCTTGATGAGCTGAAGAGACTCAATC
>DAHUYT010000056.1:3926-4899 GCA_027315065.1 Nitrososphaerota archaeon
GGGACGGTAGAACATGCCTTTAGGATCTTCAGGGAGTCAGTCTACGATTCGGCCCTTGATGAGCTGAAGAGACTCAAGCTGTCGGGGAGGCTGGAGATGGATGAGGCGCTTTTCGGCGGACACAGAAAGGGAAAGCGTGGCTGGGGTGCGGAAGGCAAGGCCATGGTCTTTGGAATATATCGGAGAAACGGCAAGTTGCGACGTTTCCAGTACCTGACAGAAAGCATTCCACACTGATGCCCCTCATAGAGAGGCATACAAAGAAAGGATCGCTTTACTACACAGATGAGCACACCGCATATGCCTCGCTGAGGATGCGTGGAAAGCACCAGGTCATTGCACACGGTATGGAAGAATACGTCAGAAAGGACGCTCCCATCTCTTGTACTGATGATGCCATTCCAGAATCAAGTGAGATGCTTCTGGGTTTTTTGATATAGTACCATTTTGCCTTTGATACTCCGGAAAAAGACAGTGACTTGTTCAAACTGATGCCATGTGTTATCATTTCTTTTACTGCGATCATCTTTTGCTGCCCTCCAGCGTTTTTTTTAAAATGTCATTGGCAACTGTGAGCTCACCTATGAGTCTCTTCAGGGACTCGTTCTCTTTTTTGAGGGATTTGTACACATCGCCTTTTGATGCACGGTTTAGTGATGTTTTGCCACCATCTACGAACTTTTCTTTCCACTGGTAGAATGTAGGCGGGCTGACATTGTACTTGCGGCACAGCTCTGCAGTGCTGATGTTTGTGTTCAGCGATTCTAGGATTATTCTTGCCTTGTCCTGGAGTGTGAATTTGCTTCTTACCATGATATCATTTCTCCAGCAATGTTCAAAAAGTGTATGTAATGAGGTGGTCTTATTCTAGAGGGGTCAGCACCACGTTATCAATCTTGAGTATGCTTTTAAAATAGCTTTATGGCACAGTTCTAGAAACCAAAAGCTTCTTTACACAAACAAAAAATTTCTT
>DAHUYT010000057.1 GCA_027315065.1 Nitrososphaerota archaeon
AAGGATCGTTATTAGCAAGGTAGACAAATTCCGATCTTCTGTATTCTTCGGGAACTGTAGGCCTAAAGTCCCTTAATACATTTAGCTCAGTCTTGTTGGTTGTTCTGGAGCTTAATGTTTGATCATAGCTCCCATCATATCGAAAAGTTCGCCCGTTCGCATGTACTACACCCTTGATGTCTACAAATTTGTTCAAGACATCTTGATATTTTTTTGGAAAATCACGACCCACCACTGCAATAAGACCAGGTTTCTGAAAGAAGCTTGCAGACACTGCTGCATATGTAGCTGCACCTCCCAGTGCATTTTTAATTACTCTGGAGGGAGTCCTAATGGTATCTATCGCAACAGATCCAAAAACAGTCAGCATGCTTTGCTGGTTTTATGTGCCTTCTATAAATGCTCTAGCTTCGTCTTGTGTAGGATAATATGTAAATGGAATACTTACAGTTGTAAAGAAAATGTTATACTGACTTGTTCCTGTCAACTTTAGATTGGGAACATTGTTGGTATTGTTATACTTGTCCAATACTGCAGTGTCAGCAAGAAACGGAGTCTGAGCAACTGTTTTTCCCATTGCTGGAATCAGTGATGGCTGTAATACTCCACTACCAAGATCCTCTCCGTTCGCAGATACTACAAAATTAGTCTTTCCGACGTTTAGAAACAACAATGAAGGGTTATTGAATTGAAGCTGTAGGTTATACAGTGTGCCCTGATTAGTTCTATCCACAACCTTGCTTTGAATAATGGAAACATGGAGCTGGGACACTGATAGGTATTGGATATAGCCAAACGTGCCTACAGCCGCAACAATTATGCTTATAATTATAATTTTGGTCCTTTTTTCCATAGTAATCAATGATGAAATCCCTTTTTAGCGCAAGTAGGAAAAAAATCCGAATAACTTGTGTAAACTTTTTGATCTGTTTTTAAAGCTACTTAGAGCTAACAAAATAAATCAGAACAGAAAGACTAGATGTTACAAAATGGCCAGAATACGAATCAGGTATGGGCAAAATGAGATTGAGATCGAGTCCAAGGACTTCTATATAGACAATCAAAGTGTAGATGAGGTAATAAACAACCTCTCAGTACATGTCAAAGATTATAGTTCAGGCACACTTCAGTATGACTATTCATACGGCCAACCCGCTAAAGGAACCGAAGTACTAAACATATTCAATGATGCAGAAATTCACGAACCCGAATTTGTCAAGCCGACATTTCTTGATAAAAAACAAATAAAAAACAAGATTCAAACACTCATCGCGGATGCATTTTTTGACCAACCGCGAACAACCTCAGAGGTTGTTGCTCAATTACATGAGTACGGATGGGCCGCGGTTCCACTTGATGTGTCCAAAGTCCTAACAGACATGGCCTTTGGCAACGAACTCCAAAAAGATCTGCGAGAAAAACGCAACTACTATTCCATTGCCAAGATGATAGAACTTAACTAGTTTTATAGCCGCACTTGCTACATGAATAAAATACATCTCCTTCTAAGTGGTCAAAATGAGCGTTACACTTTAGGCACGTGTGATGCATGTCAAAATACCCATCACTTTCAACCTTTCCAACGCGATTGGACTGCACCTCTATGCTTCCACATTTTATACAATGGCATCCGCATTGCATGGTAATCATCTAGTGGAAATTCAATCTATTTGAAAATCTTAGGACGACCACTGCAGAAATTGCAATAGCTAATGGTACAAACATTGGAAACTCTGGTATTGCAGTTGTTCCTGTAATCTGTAATGTCCCACTCTGGGCAGGTTTCATTCCTATCCAAACATACGTACCATTGTCATTAAATAAATTAGTAAGAGTTGAATTCGTATTAATTGTTGCTTGATATGGACCCCATAAAAGTGCCTTGGGCATTATCACTGTGACATAACCTGGCTTGTCAATATTGAATGCATATGCTTTTGACGATTGATCAAATGCTGGGAGTCCAACATTTGCCAGAGTTCTTATTCCGATATTGAATGTTTGATTCTGCCACTGCACAGTTTGAACAGTTTCAGGTTCGTTGATAATGTATGTAAGGTACATACCATTTCCGATTTGCCTGAGGCCAGCCTTTTCACCAAGATAAACCGGTCTGTCCTGGGCCCAAATCATATCTACTCCTTTAGGAAAATAAAAATCAGTAAAGACCGCATCACTTGGAGCATAGTAATTCCAACTCCACACTCCATTATCATCTGATACCACATTAGGTATGTCATATTTGATCAACGTTACATTTCTTTGAGTAGGTAACAACAGAACAGACATTGGATTTTGGCTAATTGTGGAATATTGCACAGAATTGTTGAATTGATCAGTAACTAAAAAATTAGTAAGGTTACCTGAAATCATCTCAACCTGAACTGCACCGGTAGCATTTCCCCGTACTTCATGAACTACATGAGCTGTTCCATTTTTGTCGATTGATACCTTGATATCCTCATTGGGGGGTCCTCCCATCGATATTTGGCCAAATGCTGCTGTAGTTGAGAAAATTGTTACGGCTATAACGCATGAAATGAGAAGTTTTAACACATACATCCTATTCCGAGATCGTGACACGTAGAATCTTAGCTTCTTGATTAGGACGGTCATTTTTATCTCTTGGAAGGTTTACTATCTTATCAGCAACATCCATTCCCTTCGTTACCTCTGCAAATACGGTATATTGCTTATCAAGAAACGTACTATCGGTAGTAACTATAAAGAACTGTGATCCTGCACTGTTTGGGTCGGTTGCTCTTGCCATTGAGACTATCCCTCTCAGGTGTGATTTTGAATTGAATTCTGCCTTTATTGTGTAGCCAGGTCCGCCCATGCCCCATTTGCTTTTGTCTGGCTTCTTGGTATTAGGATCACCACCCTGAATCATAAATCCTGGTATTACTCTGTGGAAAAGAGTCCCATCATAAAAATTACTTTTTGCAAGATTAGTAAAATTTCGTACCGTTTCAGGAGCTATATTTGGTGATAATTCCAAGATAATGTTTCCAAAACTAGTCTCTATGGTTGCACTTGCCACCTTTCACAACCCATCATTTTATCATAATAACCTTTCTACACAATTTTACTATTTCAATGAATTCCTTTGGCTATTCTGTTGTAACCATTTAGGTAAGATAAAAACATTTTAGCTTGAATAAAATCAATTGGTAAAAACTCTAGAAAGCTTTGAAAATTATGATACAAACATAAGATTACAAGACCTTGTTAAAATGCAAAACCAAATTTTTGCATGTACGATGAGCTACCAAAAATATAGTAACAGTCTTATATAGAAGATCTGAAAAATAAAAAACGTGAATCGTACTACCCAAAGCACAAATATCAAGCAAGCAATCAACAGTCTGCTTGACAAAGGTCTTACCGATAAACAAGATATCTACACAAAAGTTGTAGAAGAACTTGGAGTTCCAAGACCAACAGTAAGGCGGGTTGCAAGAGATCTTAGAAACGAACTTTTACAGAAAATTAAGATTTTGCAGTCTGAGGTTCCAGAATTAGAGGCCAATTCTAAGTCTACTGCTGAAAGCAGTGACTAGTAAAATCCCTCTATTTTTATAAACATACTCTCTGATTTGGAAATTTCCATTACTGTTATATGGTAGGATTTTTAGGATAAATTCATGGGAAATATACCCACCATTGTGGTTGGATGTTTAGCTATTGCTTTGACCATCCTGTATTTCGTGCTTCCAAGTGAAGCACAGTTTGCTTTGATGATCTTTATGGCAGCAGCTTGGTTCTTGGTAATTATTT
>DAHUYT010000058.1:0-1789 GCA_027315065.1 Nitrososphaerota archaeon
GTGGTTTCTAGTTATGTTTAATAAAACACCTATATGTAGATAAACTACTTATTCATGAAAATAAACGGTTCTCCAATATTCATGGACGGCACAGGTGAGAAAAACTGAGAAAGATCTCAATTATCTTAATAGGTGTCGTTATTGCGGCAGCAATAATACTTGGAACTTTTACAGTGAAGAATCTGATCAATACTGGAATCTTTGAGGAAAATCCGGAAGAGCACACTGCAATGGGTAACGCAACACAAATCTTCCAGCCAGTGCAAACAATCCAACTTCCAAATGTATCGGGGAGAATTGATCATATGGACATTGATTTGGCAGGCCAACGACTCTTTGTTGCCGAGATTGAAAACAACTCTGTCGACATAATTGATTTGAAATCTGGACAACGTATACACGCCATAACTGGATTGAATGAACCGCAAGGAGTCATCTTTGTTCCTGCATCAAAGTGGCTCTTCATATCAAATGGGGGAGATGGGACGGTTCGGATCTTCAATTCAGACACATTCCATCTTGTAAAGACTATTGACTTGTCAAGCGATGCGGACAACATGCGATACGATCCAAGCCAGAATATTATCTATGTCGGATATGGAAATGGAGCAATTGGATTGATAAACACCACCAATGGAAAACTTGTTGATAGCATCAGACTCGATGGCCATCCAGAGTCATTTCAGATTTCAGGCAAGCCTTCGTCTAGAATTTTTGTGAATGTGCCAGAAGATAACTCTATTGAAGTTATAGACAGCCAAAAACGGGAGATCGTTACAAAATGGCCTAATGAAGGCGCAAGTGATAATTATCCCATGGCGTTAGATGAGGAGAATCACAGACTTTTCGTAGTATACAGACAACCACCGCAACTGTCTGTTATCGACACTGATTCAGGCAAAATCATAGAAAAGTTTGATACTGTAGGAGGAGCTGATGATATTTACTACGATAGTAAAAATGAGCAGGTGTATGTGACAGGATGGGGAGGATACATGCAAGTAATATCACAAGAAGATGCTAACCATTACAAGGAAGTTGCAATGATGCCTACCGCTCAAGGTGGAGGGACATCTTTACTTGTTCCTCAGTCAAATCGACTGTACATTGCAGTTCCAGATTATTCTGGTCAGGAAGCTAAAATTGTGGCTTATGAGATCCATAAGGTCCAATAGCAAAAATATCGAAAATGCGGATATTAAGAAAAGATCAGTCCGATTGTACGTACAAAAGTGATGAGTCTATTACATCGTGAATATAATCCACCAACGGAATTGCATCCAACAACGAACTGAGCTGAATAAAGTAAATTTCGAGATCCTACAAATTACGGTATTTCAAATATTCTGGGAGATGATCCATATATGCAAATCATCCTATTTTCTTGCCTTTGATTCACCAGATATCCATTCCATCTCAAGATGAATCTCAAACTTATCACGATTTTCTTTTGTCTTTTCCGTGGCGTAGAGGAATTTGAATTCAACTGGGTAAGATGGTGTTCTTATAACAACTTTCTTGGCATCTGACAATACCTTGCCAATTTCTATTTGAGATTTTTCTTTGAATGATTTGGCCATATAGGAAAGAACTTTTGACAGTTCATCGTGGTTTATCTCGCTTTTGTGTCTGAATACTGCTTGATGCGTCTCCCAATGTGTTTCGATCACTTCAGCCATTTTGGACCAGTGTGCCATGGATTGCGCAAGCTCGGCTTCTCCTTTTTTAGTTATAGCATAGTGTTTTCGATCTGGTACGTCTTCACGAAATTCAATCCTGCTAGATACCA
>DAHUYT010000058.1:1799-3432 GCA_027315065.1 Nitrososphaerota archaeon
GGCTTCTCCTTTTTTAGTTATAGCATAGTGTTTTCGATCTGGTACGTCTTCACGAAATTCAATCCTGCTAGATACCAATTTGTCTTCTTCTAGTTTCTCTAGTGCCGGATATATGGTTCCTGTCTTGGGTTTCCAGTATCCTGAAAACTTTCTTTCCAGCTCTTTTATGATCTCATAACCATACATGGGTCGCTCCGCGAGTAACAAAAGCAGCCACAGAGAGACTGCACCAACCTTCATTCCTTTTTGTTTAATCATTGTTCTGTCTACTTCGGATTAGCTAAATAAGCCTTATATGCGTAGAGAATCTACGTAGGTTGATTTCCTGCAGTGATATTAAAATGAAATGGGTAACAAGAGAACATGCACATGTGGATAGGATTGCATGCCCGTGGCTGATAAAGAACTTTGTAGACAAGGACGCAGAATTTCTTTTTGTTCCAGCTGATAAGGTAATGCAAGTTGCAAAGAAACAAAATGCTACCCCTTTTGACGTTCCAAACGTTGAACTGGGTCACCATGGAGAAGAATGTTCCTTTGATGCCATTCTGAAAAAATATAATTTAGACAAAAAGGATCCAGCGTTAACAGAGTTGGCAAAGATCGTCAGGGGCGCAGATACTCCTAACAGATCCCTCACACCACAATCTGAAGGATTGCTTGCCATTGCTTATGGTTTCAGTATGAATGCAAAAGATGATCATGACAACATTAGTAAACAATTCCATGTCTATGATGCACTTCACAGTTTTTGCAAGTGGAAAATAACTCCGAAAAAGTAAGAGGTACACAAAGCAGATGTTTGATAAAAAAAGAATTTCAAATGTAAATAATATGGTACATCTTTGATCATTATTAGTTGAAAGGATTCAGATATGTTTAATAGTAGCATTGCTACATAGGTAGATGATCTACTGTGAAACCTATTACGTATGGAGCGATTGGTGGAGGAGCAGCAGTTATGATTGCCATAGTTATCATACTAGTCTTTCAGTCAACTCCGCAATACGCGCTCTCTCTAGATCCCATGATGCAAACAGGAACGAGTACTGACCTGCATGTCAGGATTCAAAATACGGGCAAGGCCCCACTTACAAATGTCAGGGTAGATTATGGACCTGGCACCAAGGCAGATGTTATCCCAGTTTTAAATCCCGGGGAAACAGTATGGTTATCGCCGTCTAACATTAACACGAATAATGTAGTAGTAGTAACAGATGATCAGGGAGTTACAGTAATAAAACCGTATACGACACCAATTAAGACGCCTCTTGCTGATTCGGACTAGACCACACGGTGATCTTTTTTCTGACCTTGAAGTAAGGGAAGATGACCCGCTGATAAAACAAAAGGGACAGCTCCACACCGAAATAGAAAACGCACCACCTGACAAGGTGCAAGAGATTCTAAGGATTTTAGGATCTGCAAATCCCGCGTCAGAGGGTGGCAACAAGTGAAGAAGCTGATTCCAAACGGATGGAGATTTGTCGGAATACTTCCAAGCGGCAAAGTAGTACTGGAAAGGACAGAAGGATAGGTTCCGCCTGATATGTAAAAGCGGGCTCGGAGGGCTTCGATCCCTCGGCCTGTAACTTAGGAGGCTACCGCGCTATCCATGTTTCGCGTCATTAAG
>DAHUYT010000059.1 GCA_027315065.1 Nitrososphaerota archaeon
AACAGTATTATGATTAGAACTTGTTGCCTGAATGACAACATTTGGTGGAGCGGTAAGTGTAGGTGGAGTGGTATCAACTATCGTTATTTTTTGAACAACCTTTGCGGTATTTCCTCCCGCATTCATGGCAGTCCATGTTACCATTGTAGTTCCTAGTGGAAATTTAGACGGTGCATTGTTAATAATGGAGACAACTTTTACTGTATCTGTTGCAGTAGCTTGACCAATAGAAACAGGAGTCAAGACACCAGTTGCTTCTACGGTCATATCAGGTGGAGCGGTAATTTGTGGTATTGTCTTCTCATTTGGATCCGTAATTAATGATGAGTTTGTACTTTGTACTGTGTTTTGATTCTGTATAGTTTGAGTATTCTGAGTATTTTGTGTTTGAGTAGTTTGATTGGTTTGTGTTTGGGATGGTATTTGCGGTGGTGGTGTAGACGAACCAAATTTTTGTATTCTGTTATTGTCACTGTCTACAACAAAGACATTTCCTGCCGAGTCGACTGCAACGTCTCTTGGTTCCATAAAGAAATTCGGTCCTGTGCCAGCATTACCCCAAGATATTATATTTCCGTTACTGTTGAACTCAACAATTTGATTATTTCCATCGTCTGCTACATAGATATCACCAGATGCATCTACTGCAATTCCAATTGGTGATTTTAGACTTGCAGATTCTCCATATGATTGCAGGAAGGTTCCATCTGGAGCAAATTTTTCTACTCTATTATTTCCAGTGTCTGTAACATAGATATAACCATACGAATCAATAGCTACTCCGTGTGGAGAGAGAAATTTACCATTATCAAGACCACTGCTTCCAATTGAAAGCAAAAATGTTCCGTTGTTATCAAACTTTTCAACTCGACTATTTCCGGTATCTACAACGTAAACGTTACCTTTAGAGTCAACTGCAATTCCTTGAGGGAGTAAAAATTGTCCATTGTTGTTGCCTTTACTTCCCCATTGCATGATAAAGTGTCCGCTCATGTCAAATTTTTGAACATCGTTCAAATTATTATCTACAACATAGATGTAACCGCCGCCCACAGCTATTCCCGCAGGTGCTTGGAATGTTCCATTTCCAGACCCTAGGCTTCCCCATGTAGACAAAAAGTTACCATTATTATCAAATTCTTGAATTCTCCTGTTACCCAAATCTGTAACATAGACATTTCCCGAAGTATCAGTAGCTATTGCTTGCGGAAAGGCAAATTTTCCATTAGCCTGTAGTCCATATGTTCCCCATTGTGTCACAAACGGGGGAGAATCGGCTGCCCATGCATATCCAAGCACGGCACTTGACAGTACAAATGTTATAATTATGACTAGTGGAAGAGAGACCCTCAACGATGAAGAAGTTGTAGAATACCAAGAAGATCTCCTAAGTTAGGAATTGTTGTGATTTTTGTCAACTATGATTAAATTAGATGTACAGTTGGTCTCTTTTACGAATACATAGATCATTTCAAACTAAATCATATGACTTGAATTGTTCACAGTGATTTGGCAAGATCAAAGATACATGATTTTATTAGAAAACAGTAAACGATTAATAAAAAATTAAGGTTTGTGTCTATTTAGTTTTTTGAAGTTTGGCATAAATTACCGGATTTTCAACACGGAAAACACAACACCCATGTGTAAAAATCATTTTACTTCAAAACCCTAAACTCATGGTTTCTTATATTCGTCCTTTGTCAATCTGAGAATAATCTTCTCTCCTACACCCCAAATCTCAGACGTGTGGAATATTCTAGAGCCAGTAAGACCCTCTGTTACTTCAATTGATTCAAGTTCGTTTGTGTTTTTATTCATATGAAGTCGTTTTACTTTTCCAACCTTTTTGCCGTCAATATCAACCACAGTTACGTCTGTTCTTATTGGAGCCGAAGAAAGCAGGACAGATTCTTCAGTAAACCTATCCACATAATCTCGCGACAAGAAGTAATCCTTGTGAATTCCTTCGTGTACTGTTATCCCAACCACTTCCAATGTATCTGAGTTTATGTGTACGTGCTTTACCTTTCCGTATTCTATTCCTTCTCTATCTATGACCTTTTTTCCTTTAAACTCATCTGCCTTTATCTGATTTCTGTTAAATTCTAGCGAGGTTGCCATACACGAGAGTTTCCAAGTCAGTTTATTGAATTAGATATCAGAGTTTTCAATCTAATGGGTTAAATTCTTTATAACAGAAATTAGACCTATGAAGTTCAAGGAGGGTCCACTTACTTCCATTCTAGTCACAACAGGAAGAAGGACTGGAAAAGAACATGCAGTTGAGCTCAGAGCTGTATTTCATGATGGCAAATTCTATTTTTCAAGGAGGAACCCTAACAGCGATTGGCTAAAAAATGCAATTGCAATTCCGCTAGTCAAGATAACGATAAACGATACAACCTTTCTAGGCTATGCATCACTAGTCAAGGACAAGAAATTAGCAAAAAAGATATCCAGTATGAAATATACTGATAGGCGTGCCGAGGAATCAAGAACAGTGCTTGAAGTTATCCCATGTGAATGATTGTTGTAACTCCCCGTCGTTCATATTCTTGACCATCTTTTGTCTCAGCTACTACTACAGTAAATGATATAACATCTCTGGGATGACATTTTTGAGCATGCATGTTTATGTGCAAATCTAATATTTCAAATTCCTGCACCATATCATTTGATTCATCAATTGTGACAGGACCAGTAGAATTTATGAGAAATCTTTTTTCTTTTTGGTGCCATCCTAGCTTTACTTTATAGCCCGCTTTTCCGACTGCTTTGACGTTGATATCTATTATGCCTGGCTTTGCAAGTGTATACTCAGATGTATTATTTACAAAGACCCCGATCTGAAAAGGATATCCCGCTGTATTTTCTGCCATTTTTTGAATCCCGTCATTCATCACTACATCTACTGCCTTTATTGTGGTTGCAACTTTGGCAATCCATTCATTTGTGCGTTCCACTATTGCGTGTATTCGAGTCCTCCTTTTTTTGTCCTCGTCTTGTGGAAGCTTGTAATAATCCACCCATGCAAGATAATCGCTACTAATGTCCTTGATGAACTGTATGCATGTTACCTTATAGTCTTCAACGCTTGAAGCTCTTTCCGAACATTCATCATGTGGAACACCATCTTTGTCAAGCGGAAGCATGAATGAATAATAAAAAAGTCCAGTAATTAAGTAAACTCAATGAATATATGAGAAAAATTCTTGTTTACAATTATGAGTTTTTCTTCAATTACTGCAGAACTTAGAACTGAACTTGGATCAAATATGCCACAGAT